>CAYRWH010000042.1:0-11872 GCA_964427935.1 uncultured Halobellus sp.
CCCGATCGAGCACCGCCTCGATGTCATCCCGCGAGAGCTGTGTCGCGGTGATGAGGTGGTCCTGACGCATCGTCGAAGAAGGGGACCGGCAGTATCTTGAAACCCTCGGCTCGGGGATCCGCAGGCCTGATCACGGGCGTGGATCTACCATGCCGGTCGGATTTCGATATCCGTAGTCACGCACAGCGGATTTGGAGCGGGTATATAAGTCGACGGCGTGCCAACGTGAACCGATGTCAGTGAACGATCCGGCGGATCTGCTGCCAAACGACCGCGTGAAACAGGCGGCGAAGGACGGCGACGTGACGCAACTCCACCGCGGCAACCGATACGGAGAGGTAGGTGACACCTTCGAGGTCGATGGCGTGACGTTCGAGTTGACTGAGGTGACGAACCGAACCCTCGGTGACATGACGGACGCGGACGCGAAACGAGAGGGGTCCCCATCGCTAGAGGCGTACAAGGAACGAATGGTTCGCGCACACGGCGGAGAGTTCGAATGGGACGACGACGCCGACGTGGTACGTCACCGATTTGAACGGGTGGAGTGAGCTTCGAACGAGGCGTTCGACTCATCTCTTCCGCTCGCTGACTCCGTGGCAGTTCATCCCCTCAATCGGTCCTGAGCCGTCGTCCGGCGACGGATCCGGGGATCAGTCGAACTCGGTAACGACCTCGATCCCATCCACCCCGTAATCGTCCATGGCCGCGAGTCGATCCGACACCTCCGAGAGGGCCAACTCGCGGCTCACGAGCGCACCCGGATCGATCCCAGTCGCCTCGATGTGCTCGAAGAGCGCGTCGTAGTCGGTCGGGGGCATCCCACGTGAACCGACGAACGACACCTCCCAACGTGTCATCCAATCGGTTGGCAATGAGACTTCACCGCGTTCGGCCTCCGTCGTCAACCCGACTTGGACGTGCGTGCCCCGTGGACGAACCGAGCGCACCGAGTTCCGGCAGGTCTCGGCGATACCGAGTGCGTCGACAGAGACAGCAACGCCCCCGTCCGTGAGTCCGCGGATCTGGTCTGGGACGGACGCAGTCTCGGGGCCGCCGGGAGCGTGGTCACCATTGATGCGCTCGTCGGCACCGAGCGAGGCGGCTCGGTCAAGCGCGTCGTCGTCGACATCGACCGCGATGACCCGCGCGCCGAGCGCGCTACCGAGTTGGACCGCGGAGAGTCCGACGCCCCCACAGCCGTGGACGGCGAGGTCGTCGCCCGCGGTCAGACCGGCACGCTCTATGAGGGCGTGATACGCGGTCATGTACCGGCAGCCAAGCGCCGCCGCGTCGCGCGCGGAGAGCCAGTCGGGTCGAGCAACGAGGTTGTAGTCGGCGTTCGGGACGGCGACTCGTTCCGCGAACGCACCAGGGGCGTCGGGCTCGAAGCCGAGCGCTCGACCGTCCGCACAGACGTTGCCGTATCCTTGTCGGCAGTATTGGCAGGTGCCGTCGCCGAGCGAGAAAGGGACGACGACGCGGTCGCCGGGCGCGAAGTGGTCGACGCCGTCGCCGACGGCAACGACCTCCCCCGCGGGTTCGTGGCCGAGGATCTGCCCGCGGGGGACACGGTCGTCCGCCCACTCGCCGTGGCCCTTCCACGCGTGCCAGTCGCTCCGGCAGAGACCACAGGCCTCGACGCGAACGACGACTCCGTCTCGATCCGGTTCCGGATCGGGCACCTCACGGAGCGTAAGCGGTTCCCCGTACTCCCGAAGCACTGCGGCGTTCATGCCATCCGGTTCGAGCGGTTGACTCAAAGAACTGTGTTCTCCGGAACGCACCGCGCTTGTGTTATTGGACGGTATATTCAGAATTCAAACTGCGCTGACCGCTTTGCTCTTCCCGAAGTTGGTCGTCACAAAAGCGGGCCGGGCGCGATTTGTAACACACGGTCACACGGTCGCTCGCTCGGCTCGCGCTGCGTGTTCCCTGCGTTCAAATCGTGCCTGCCGGTTCGTTCGACGGTTTGCTGCTCGCGACTTCGTCGCTCGCCATCGTGGCGTTCACTCCGTTCACGCCACGCATCGCTCACCGTCTTACTGTACGGGCCGGGCGCGATTTGAACACGCGACCGACGGATTAAGAGTCCGTCGCTCTCCCTAACTGAGCTACCGGCCCTTATCACGTCGTACCCGAGTCACGGTAAAAGACCTTTTCATTCACGGACTGGAGTGGACGCCGAGAGCGTACTCGTTAAGTGTCGTCCCACGGAAATCAGACGTAATGAGTGGCACATCCGGTTCGGCACGAACGCGGTACGCGATCCTCGGCTGCGGGAGCGTCGGGCACGCGGTCGCGGAGTCGCTGTCGGACCGCGGCAAGGACGTGCTCATCCTCGACCGCGACGAGAGCCGTGTCGAAGCGCTCCGCGATCAGGATCTCAACGCCCGCGTCCAAGACATCGCGGACCCCGATGTCGTCGAGGCGGTTGCCGACCGCGACATCGTGTTGATCCTCGCGTCGGACGTCGAAGCGAACAAATCGGCCGTCTCCGCCATCCGTGAGGTCGACGGCGACCAGTACGTCGTCGTCCGCGCTTCCGACCCCGTCAGCGAGGATGAACTCCGCGAACGCGGTGCCGATGTCGTGATCAATCCCTCGACGGTGATCGCCGACAGCGCACTCCAGTCGCTCGAAACCGGCGAACTGGAGTACATGGCCCGACAGCTCGCGGAGATTATCGAGGAGGGTGACGGCCGAATGGCAATTCTCACCCACGACAACCCCGAGCCAGACTCCATCGCCTCTGCGACCGCACTTCAGGCGATCGCGAACGCGTTCGGCGTCGAGGCGGACATCCTCTATTCGGGCGACGTTGGCCATCAAGAAAACCGAGCGTTCGTCAACCTCCTTGGTATTGACCTGCTCGCGCGGGGTGACGCTCCGTCGCTCTCCGAGTACGAGACGGTCGCTGCCGTCGACCTCGCGAAGTCCGCCGAGAACGACGTGGACCCCGAGACGGGGATCGATATCTACATCGATCACCTCGAATCCGACGCGCCGCCAGATGCTCGGTTCGTCGACGTGCGAACCAACGTCTCCTCGACGTCGACGATTCTCACGAAGTACCTCCAAGAGTTCGACCAATCCCCGACCGAGGCAGTTGCGACCGCGCTTCTGTACGGGATCCGCGCGGAGACGCTGGATTTCAAACGCGACACCACGCCGGCGGATCTCACCGCGGCCGCGTATCTCCACCCGTTCGCGAGCCACGACACGCTCGAACAGGTGGAGTCGCCGTCGATGAGCCCGGAGACGCTCGACGTGCTCGCGGAGGCGATTCAGAACCGGCAGGTACAGGGGAGCCACCTGTTCTCGACGGCGGGCTTTATCCGCGACCGCGAGGCGCTCGCGCAGGCGGCCCAACACCTGCTCAACCTCGAAGGGATCACGACGACGGCCGTGCTCGGCATCGCTGACGACCACATCTATCTCGCGACGCGCTCGAAGGATATCCGACTGAACATCGGCAACGTCCTCCAAGAGGCGTTCGCGGAGATGGGCGACGCGGCCGGGCACTCCACGCAGGGCTCGGTCGAAATCCCACTTGGTATTTTCACCGGAATTGAGGCGAACGAGGGGAACCGTGACACCCTCTTACACCTCACCGAGGAGGCGGTCCGCCGGAAGCTGTTTGACGCGCTCGGTGTCGAGAGCGGAACGGAAAGCGGAAACGGTTCGTCGTAGCCGACCCCCTCCGCAGGCACGACGACCGGACGACTCTTGGGAGTCGCCGGCGCGCGGCGATCACACGACGGCCGTGTCTTTTTATCGCCGCTCGGTGACGATACGACCATGAGCGACCCTTTCGTCGTCGTCGGTGCGGACGCGGCCGGACTGAGCGCAGCCAGCAAGTTTCGGCGGGAAGCACCCGACCGCGATGTCGTCGTCTTCGAGAAAGGTCGGTGGATCTCGTTTGCGTACTGCGGAATGCCGTACTTCATCGAGGGACGCGTCGAGCGCATGTCCGATCTCCTTTCGCTGTCGCCAGCCGAGGTTGCCGAACGCGGGATCGACTTACGACGCGGTCACGAGGTCGTCTCCGTCGACCCGAGCCGCAGGGAAGTTGTCGTCGAGACAGCGAGGGGTGAGACTCGCACGCAGCCGTACTCGGACCTCCTCGTTGCCACCGGGGGACGCGCAGTCACCGGCCCCTTCGATGTTCGCGATGTCGACGGCGCGTTCACCCTTCACGATATGGACGCGGCGGCCGCGATGGACGCCTATATCGCCGATCCCGACGAGTACGATCCCGACAGGGCAGACGTGTCGGCAGTCGATCGGGAGCGCGTCGACCACAACGCGGCACAGCCCGCGCCGGAAACTGCGGCCATTGTCGGCGGTGGGTACGTCGGCGTCGAGACCGCCGAGGCGCTCCGTGGACGCGGTCTCGATGTCCACCTCTTCCAGCGGTCAGACCACCTCCTCCCGCCGTTCGGCGAGGCGGTCGGCGACCGCGTCGAGACGGAACTCGAGAGCAAGGGCGTAACGGTCCATACGGGGACGCCGGTCGAGAGGCTCACGACGACTGACGGCCGGATCGACGCGGTCGCGTTCGGCGACGAGCGTCTGGCGGTGGACCTCGCGGTCGTCGGCGTGGGGATCCGCCCGAACACCGACCTGCTTAACGGGACCGGCGTTGACACCGGGCCGGGTGACGCGATTCTGACGGACGAGTACGGGCGGACGAGCCTTCCTGACGTGTACGCCGCTGGCGACTGTGCGACAGCAATCCACACGGTTACCGGCGAACCCGCGTGGAGCCCGCTGGGTCTCACAGCGAACCGCGCGGGACGCGCCATCGGATCGACCGTCGCCGGCACCCGGACGCCGGTCGGCGAGATAGCCGGAACCGCGGTCGTCAAGGCGTTTGACATGGAGTGCGGGCGGGCCGGCTTGCTCGACGAGTCGGCGGCGGTCGAGGCGGGGTTCGACCCTGTAACGGAGACCGTGACCGCCGGGTCGCGCTCCGGCTACTACCCGGGAGCGGCGGAGACGGACGTAACTCTCGTCGCCGACCGCGACTCTGGCCGGCTGATCGGCGGGAGTATCGTCGGTGCGGACCGGGCTGCCGTCCGGATAAATACGCTTTCGACCGCGTTGGAGTCGGGACTGACTGTCGGCGAGTTCGAGCGTCTCGATCTGGCGTACGCTCCACCGTTCAGTCCGGTGTGGGACCCGCTACTTGTCGCCGCGAAGGTGGTGAACGGATCACTGATGGCCGGGGATCGGTAGCTCGACGGTCCCCGACACTGCCGACGCGTTCGGCCGCAACTCAGTCGTCGTCGGCCGACGGTCGGGCATCGGTGGGATCACCCTCATCCGGTCCGGCGAGCGCGCCGAGACCTCGTCCGATGACGTAGCCGGCTCCGCCGACCGCGACCGCGGCGGCAACCGCGACAGCGAAGGGTTCCACGACGGACAGCACCGTGTTAATTCCATTCTCCGTGTCGAGACCGAGGATCACGCCGCCACCCGGTTCGAGTGAGACGGTCGGCCCGACAGTCTCGAAGAGCACGGCGGCGAACGGACCGTACGCGAGAAGCATCGACGGGACCACTCCACCTCCGGCGCGTGAGAAGCCGACCACGCCGAGCGCGGTCACGATCGCACTAGCGGCCGCAAGGAGACTCGCTTCGGGGGTATCAAGGAGGGCCGCTCCCCGAAACGTAGCGAGCGTCACGCCGAACCCGACCGCGCTCCACACGGCGGCCCGCTCGAACCCTAGCTCTCCGACGAGCGCTCGCGTGAGATCCGTCATTCCGGCCGGGTTGCTCCACGTCCCTCTCGATCAGGCGTGCGATTGCCGTGTTCGTCGATCTCACCGGCGACGATCCGCGTCGAGGAGATTCGGTCGCCGTCCTCTGCAGGCACGTGATCAACGACGACGATGTCGAGGGGATCGTGGCCGCGCTCGGTACGGATCTCGTTGATTCGCTCGCCCCCATCCCTCGTCTCGGGGGAAACAACCAGTGCGTCGAACTGCGGCTCGACAGCGATACCGGTCGGCTCTTCCAGTTTCCTTACGGTGTACTCTCGGTCGTGCGCGGCCGCAATTGACGCGAGCTCAGCCTCTAAATCACGCTTCCGATCCGTAAACGACCGAACGTATCGTTCGACGTGGCGGGTTTTCGGGGCGAGCTCGTCGGATGTCAGTCCGACGGTCACGTTTCCCAACTCGAAGGCCCGTTCGAACAGCGCACGGTGGCCGTCGTGAACGGGGTCGAACGTGCCACCAAGCGCGACATCCATATCCGTTCGTTACGTGGCCGGGACTTAAATCATCACGAACCGGGCCGAGCCAGTCGCCCGCGTCATCGTATCGGGGCCCTCCTCGTCGCTATCGGGAGCCGGCGTCGTCAACATCCGCGTCAGCAGCCGCCCCATCCGCGTCATCCGCCTCGTTGCTCTCGTCGCCGGCGACGGAGATCTGGACCGGCTCGTCGTCGCCGTCGGCCGACTTGCCGCCGAGTCGGCGGTCGAGATTGAACACTGCGTTCAGCTCCGCCTGTACGTCGCCAACGACTCCACGAACCAATTCGCTTGGGGCAATAGCCTCGTACTCGTACGGGTTGTTGCCTGCGCCGTCAGCCTCGCGTTTTCCGCGAGAAACCTTCTGTTCGTCGTGAAGCTCCGCCAGCGCTTCACGGACCGTACTCGGATACAGTCCTGTGCCGTCGGCAACCTCGTCGCTGGTGCTTTCGGGATTCTCCCGGAGGTATACGTAGATACGGGCGCGCGTCTCGGTGTCGAGCAGCCACGCCAGCAGATCGACGACGTTGTCGTCGAACCCTTTAACCGCCTTATCTGCCCCCTCGCCGAGTCGCTCGCGCGTCTTTCTGAGCTCCTCTTTGGTTCGTTCGGTTGGGGAGCCATCCTCGTTGGCATCCCCTGGCGTATCGTCTGTAGTCATGTCCGTGAGTCGGCACCCCGTGGGGAAAAGGGTTTCTCGTCGTCTCGGTTCCGACGAAAAGGGCGTCGGAGCGCACCCGGCGAAATCAGAGATCTAAGACGAGATCCTGCCGGAGGGCGTCCGGTCCGTCTGTGGCATGGAGTCGTCGCTGCCGGGCGCTCCCGCTTTCCGCATCGTACACGTCACCGATCCCGTCGATCCCCAGTCGCTCACACGCGCGGTCGACGGCCTCGGCGAGGCTGACTGTCCCCCCACCGTCACGGTCGACGAAGGTGGCGTCGTGTCCGTGTCGTGCGGCCCGCCACTTGTTCTCATCGAGGAGTTCGCGTCTGGGAAGCGAGCGCGTCTCACCGTCCTCGTACCGCTCGGCGAGGTCGACGACGAGCGCATGGACGTACTCGGCGAACGCCAGGGCGTACTCGGGGTCACGCTGACCGTCGGGTGCGCGGACCTCGACGGTCCCGTGGCCCGTGTGGGGCCGAACGTCGAACCAGATCTCGCCGCGGTCGTCAATCGACCCGTGCTCCACCATCCGGCGTTCGAACCGGTCGAACGCGGCGAAATCGTCAAATGCGGAGGGTATCCCGGTGTTCGGGAGGTTCTCGAACACGACAGCGCGGGCGGACGCGAGCCCAGTATCGTGACCGTTCCAGAACGGCGAGTTCGCCGACAGCGCCAGCAGCACAGGACAGTGCCACCGGAGCCGGTTAGCGACCCACACCGCCTTGTCCGCGTCGTCGACGCCGACGTGGACGTGGAGGCCAGCCGTCGTGTTCCGGTGTTGGGGATACTGAATCCGCTCCAACTGGGAACGGTAGCGCGGCTTCTCGGCGTGATCCAGCTCACGCCACCGTGCCGCCGGGTGGAGCCCAGCCGCGGCGATCCGATAGCCGCTCTCGTCGGCGTGCTCGACGAGCGCCTCGCGAACCGATCGGAGCTCGGTCGAAGCGCGATCCGGATTCTCGATCAGCGGTGTCTGTACCTCGATCGTACATTTGAACAGTTCGTGGTCGAACCCGTCGGGAACGGCCGCCGGTGGACGCCGTCCGTACACGAGGTCGTCCGTCCCAGCGGTTGGACGACCGTCGGCGTCCACGATGAAGAACTCCTCTTCGATCCCGAGGGTCCCCATCCGGGTGAACGCATCCCGCGATCCGAGTCCCATTACCCGTCGTTCACCCCGAGCGTTCTTATATGGATTGGAACGGGAAACCGACTCACCTCCGGCAGGTAGTTGGCGGTTGGGAAAAGCGCGCTCCGCACGTCAATTCAAAACCGAGACCGGGTAAGGGTGTTCGGTACGCCGAAGCGAAACCGCTCGCGTCCCCGGCGTTAGCCGAGGAGGTAGCGAGCGACCGGGAACCGCTCGACGAGGGGTTCACCGCCGACCTCGATGTTCTCGATGTAGCCGTCGAGGCCGAGGATGCGACCCGCACCGAACGCCGCGACCGTGAGGAACACGAACGCGTAGATGAGTGTCGAGTCGAACAGGGCGAGGAACTCACCCTCCCAGCCGCCGAGGTAGAACATCATCATCTGTATGGCACCGCCGAGTGCGGCCAGCCGGACGAACGCGCCGGCGATGAGCGCCACCCCGATGAGCACCTGCGTCACCGGGACGATCACGTTGACTATCTCGACGAACCAAGCCGTCTGCCCCATCGCGGCGTAGATTCCGCTCACGGGACTCGCAGCGTCGACACCGTGGACCAGGTACCCGCTCGCGTCGAACGCGTCACCGCCCGGAACAGCGGCGAACTTGCCGAGGCCCGCAAACAGGATCATCCCGCCGATGAGCCCCCGCAGCATGACGATGAACAGCGCCGACAGCGAGTGGGCCTTCCCCAGCAGCGTTACCCCACCGAACTCCCCGCCGAACTCGTTGCGTGATTGTGTGGACATAGTGTCTCTCTCCACTTACGGATACGCCTGCTACCCCTATAAAAACGGAAGCGGGTTCTAACGTCCGTGGAAGGATAGCGGCGGATCCCCCGATCGGTGGGGATTTTATATACTATCTGGCAGAGATACATGAATGATAAATGGTTATAAATAGGTAGAAAACTACACATCCAATAATATCCCCTCTTATTTGATCAAGTGATCTCTGTAACTCCGTCGGGAGATAGATTCCGCTGTCAGTCACCACTCCTCGCCGCTCGCCAGGTCGACATCAGCGTCGGGCTTCGCAGACGGACAGAGATCGGCCAGCACGCAGTCGGCGCAGTCGGGGTTGATAGCGGTACACGTCGCACGACCGTGATCTATCATAAGGTGTGTGAACTGTTGCCAGTCATTCTCCGGAACGACATCAAGGAGGTCCTGTTCGATCGCTGGGGGACGCTCCGCTTCGGTGATCCCGAGGCGGCGGGTGAGCCGCTGAACGTGGGTGTCGACGACGATCCCCTCGACGACGTTGTGTCCGTGTTGGAGGACAACGTTGGCAGTCTTGCGCCCGACACCGGCAAGATCCGTTAGTTCTGACATTGTGTCCGGTACCTCGCCGTCGTGCTTTTCGACGATGTCCGCACACGCCGATCGGATGTACGAGGCCTTGTTGTTGTAGTAGGTGATCGAGTTGATCGCCTCGGCCATCTCCTCTTGGGGCGCGTTCGCGTACTCTTCGGGCGTCTCGTACGTCTCAAACAGATCCGCACACACCGAGTTTACCCGCTCGTCAGTACACTGTGCCGACAGAATCACAGCGATCAGCAGTTCAAGCCGGTTCGAGTAGTTCAGCGAGATAGTAGAGTCCGGGTACTCCTCATATAACCTCTCTAGGACTTCTGTGACCTGTGCCTCCCGCGGTTCCAACGGCGTTCCCATACCCGATCGTCCGCCTCAGATATATAAAGCGATCCGAAACCGGTGACAGGGAACGACCCCGACTAGCGGGACTGGAAATCAAACGAGCGGGGGAGACGCGTCGTCCGCGACCGATACGTTGAGGAGTCCTCCCGATCCAGTACGGGCGTGTCCCGTTCCCGCGACCGCAGTCGTCGTCATCCGGCCTACCTCCGTCGCCCACGTGAGTTCTACACGCTGTGGATCGCGGCGACGACGACGTATGGGGTCGGAGACATCGTCTCGACCATCGCGTTCCTCACATACGTCCCCGAGATCGACGAGGGAAATCCCGTCGTCGTCGCCGTCCTCGACGCTTTCGGTCTGGCTGGACTCGTCGGCCTCAAGATCGCGGTGTACCTCGTTATGCTGTGGATAAGTGTTCACGGCGCACGCGAGGGAGACGGACTGCTCTACTACTTTCCACCCGTCCTGTTGACGCTCGTCGGGCTCTTTCTGACGGCGAACAACGTCTGGCTGATGTGGGTCGCGAGCTAGTCAGCCCTGGCGTCGACCGCGTCTACGTCGTCGATGACCGCCCCGACACGCTCTATTGCCGTATCGATATCGTCGCCGTCGACATCGAGGTGGGTCGTGAACCGCGTCGTGTAGTCGTCGAACTCGACACATCCGACGCCGACCGCCTTACACTCCGCCACCAGCTTCGAGGCGGGGATCCCCGCGCTCGCCGTGTTCGCGACGACGATGTTCGTGTCGGGTTCGGGCGCGTCGACACCCGGCAGCTCGTCGAGTGCGCTCGCGAGACGTTCCGCGTTCGCGTGGTCGTCGGCGAGTCGGTCGACGTTCTCCAGCGCGAGCAGCCCGGGCGCAGCGATCATCCCCGCCTGCCGCATGCCGCCGCCGAACAGCTTCCGAACGCGTCGGGCCTCCGCGATGAACGCCTCGTCGCCAGCGAGGATCGATCCGACGGGCGCTCCTAACCCCTTCGAGAGACAGAACGTGACGCTGTCGACCGGACCAACGATGTCGCTCGCGTCGACGCCGAGGGCGACCGCGGCGTTGAACACGCGCGCGCCGTCGAGATGGACCGGCACGTCGGCGTCGTGAGCCACCGTCGCGGCGGCCTCAATGCGGTCGACGGGAACCGCGACGCCGCCACGGTAGTTGTGGGTGTTCTCCACCGCGAGTAGCCCTGTTCCCGGGCGGTGGAGGTCCTCCGTAACGAGCTCCTCGCGGATCGACTCCGGAGTCGGAACACAGCGCTCCCCGGCGTTGATCGTCCGAGTTTGTACACCGGACAGCGTGGCCGCACCCCCGAGTTCCCAGCGATAAATGTGCGACTCCCGTTCGAGGAGGAGCTCTTGCCCCGGCTCGGTGTGAACGTTGACGGCTATCTGGTTGGCCATCGTTCCGGAGGGGACGTAGAGCGCAGCCTCGGTCCCTACCGCCGCCGCAGCCGCCGCCTCAAGCTCGTTGACCGTCGGGTCGTCGCGGTACACGTCGTCTCCGACATCGGCATCGCGGGCGGCATCGCGCATCGCGTCGGACGGAGTCGTGACGGTGTCGGAACGCAGGTCGATGAAGTCGGCGTCGCCTTCGGACATTCGTTGGTGGCGATTCGGCGGCCGGCCGGAAATAGGTCGCGCTCCATCCGAGTCACTCGAAATCGCCGACGCGAAACCACTCACACGGCGACAACCGGGGAATACGTGTTGGCTAGCGGGTCTTCGACGGAGACGGAGCGCACTCGCGTCGCCCGACTCCCGGGAGAAAATAACGACGGAAGCCGATCACAACACGTCGCCAATTCGAACGGGCTCACCCTTCAGATCCGGGTTCTCGGCGACGATCTGTAGGACCTCGTGGTCGGTCACGTCTCGGTATCCCTTCCCTGTTGCCTCCTCTATTAGGGCCTTTTCGAGTTCGAACTCGGTTCCCTCGTAGACAACGTCGACGCCGTCCTCGTTGAACGTCAGATCGGTGCTCATACACGCCCTACCCGGTCGACTAATAAAAACGACGTGACACGGGCGTCGCTTCCGGCACGGCGGCGGTCGTGACCCGGTCGAGGTCCGGCGCGGTCGACCCGTTACTCGTCGTCGTCCTTCATCGCATCGAGGCGGCCAACGAGTTCGTCGGTGTCGTCAC
>CAYRWH010000043.1:0-11607 GCA_964427935.1 uncultured Halobellus sp.
GGTGTCGCCGCCGCCGACTACACCAACGCGGGCACCGTCGAGTTCCTCGTCGAGGAGGATCCCGACCGCGACCCCGCGGAGCCGCTCGGGCCGGAGACGCCGTTCTACTTCCTTGAAGTTAACACCCGAATTCAGGTCGAACACACCGTCACCGAGGAGTTGACCGGCATCGACATCGTCAAAGAACAGCTCCGGGTTGCGAGCGGTGAAGGGCTCTCGATCGATCAGGAGGATGTTGAGTTGGACGGGCACGCCATCGAGTTCCGGATTAACGCCGAGAACGCAGCCGAGGCGTTCCAACCCGCAAACGAGGGGAGTTTGGAGACCTACGACCCACCGGGCGGGATCGGTGTCCGTGTCGACGACGCGCTTCGACAGGGTGACGCGCTCGTCACCGACTACGACTCGATGATCGCGAAACTGATCGTGTGGGCCGGCGACCGCGAGGCGTGTCTCGCCCGCTCGAAACGCGCGCTCGCGGAGTACGACCTCGACGGCGTCGTCACGATCATCCCCTTCCACCGGTTGATGCTCGACGACGAGCGGTTCGTCGACGGAACACACACGACGAAGTATCTCGATGAGGAGGTCGACACCGACCGAATCGCCGACGCACAGGAGCGGTGGGGAACCGAGTCGTCCGCCACGAGCGACGACGAGGAGGTGACTGAACGCGAGTTCACTGTCGAGGTGAACGGCAAGCGGTTCGAGGTCGACTTAGAAGAGCGCGGCGCACCCGCTATCCCGACTCCCGAAGCTGGTTCTGGCGGCCGAACCCAGCGGCCGCCGCAGGCCACGGAAAGCGGAGACGACGGTGAGTCCGCCGGCGTCGATGTCGCGGAGGGGGGCGAGGCCATCGAGGCGGAGATGCAGGGAACGATCCTCTCGGTCGATGTCGACGAGGGTGACGAGGTCGCTGCCGGCGACGTTGTCTGTGTTCTCGAAGCGATGAAAATGGAAAACGACGTGGTCGCCGAGCGCGGCGGCACCGTCGCGAGCGTCCACGTCGCCGACGGTGACAGCGTCGACATGGGCGACGTGCTCGTCGTCCTTGAGTGAGCGCAGTCGATCGCGACTGATCGCCTTTTAAACCGAAACGCGGTGATTGTCGCGTTATATATACCTCAACCTGTGTGGGAAATTCACACACCAGCTGAATCTATTTATATACCCTTCCCCGATCACGACTAATGCCCGGACCGGTGTTCCTCGACGGCGACGAGATCGCGCTCACAACGATCGAGGAGGAGGATCTCGCGTTTCTCCAGACGCATATCAACGACCCCTCCGTCTGGCGGGCGATCGGATCGTCGGACCCGGTTAACGGGCCACAAGAGCAGGAGTTCTTCGAGGATGTCGTCTGTGACGGCGACGGCGTCCATCTCCTCGTCACCGTCGATGGTGCCCCGGCAGGGACGGTTGGGCTCTCGCCGAATCCGGACGAGGCGGACGCCATGGAACTCGGCTACTGGATAGCCGAGGAGTTTCGGCAGCAGGGCCACGGTCGGGAGGCCGCTGGACTCCTGACGACCTACGGCTTCCGGCAGCGCGGCCTCCACCGGATCGCCGCCCGCGTGTTCGCGTTCAACGACGCCTCGCAGGCGCTGCTCGAATCGCTCGGATACGTCCACGAGGGGACGAACCGCGAGGCGGCGTTCGTCGACGGGCAGTACTGGGACGTGTACTGGTACAGCGTGCTCGAATCCGAGTGGGATGAGGACCGAAACTGAGAGTTGACACCGCAGCGTTGACGACCTCGCTTCAGTCTACGCGCCCGGACATCCCGGTGATCCGACCGACGGTGTTTAATCGCCCGCCCGAAAACGGGATGCCATGGAGCCGGTCGACGACTGGCGGGCGGCGCTCGCCGAGTCCGGGGAGCTGTCCGGGCCGATCGCCGCCGGGATCGTTGCCGAACACGGCGACCGCGGGAAACGCGCAATCGAGGCGGTCGGTGAGGGCCGGGTCAAGCGCTACCGCGATTTCACCGTCGTCGTCGGCCACGCCGAGGAGTACGTCGTCGAGGACGGCGGCTGTGACTGTGCGGACGCGACGTACAACCTCGACGGCGACGACCCGAGTGAGCGCTGCTGGCACGCCATCGCGGTCGATGTTGCCGACGCGGTCGGCGCAATCGACCATCACGATATGTGGTACTCGGAGGTCCGCGAGTTCCTCTGACGCCGTGTTTACCCCGCCGATACGGTTGTTTCGCCGTATTCGCCGCGTATAGTCGGAAACGTTTACAACGGGGGGCCGATTTCCATACGGTATGGCGGACTGTCCACTCGCCGACGATTGCCCCAGCTTCGACGAACGAATAGAGGGGATGGGGTGTCAACACTACGGCAACAAGGGGGGTGCCGAGTGGTGTAACCACTACGACATGCCGATACACGAGCTCAAACAGCAGCCGGTCCAGCCGGGCGAGGAGGTCGTCGTCGAGGTCGACGACATCCACGAGAGCGGTGCCGGCGTCGGCCGCACTGACGACGGATTCATCGTGCTTGTCGATGGACTGCTCCCCCCTGCCCGCGCCACGGTCCGCATTCACCGCGTAAAATCCAGCCACGCCACCGCACAGGATGTCGTCGAGCGACTTCCTGAAGACCCCGACGAGACCGATGACGAACCCGACGAGGGCGGCGACACAGCCGACGAGACCGGTGACGAACCGGATGAGGAGGAGACGGATGGACCGACGCGAGCGGACCGCGAGCGACTGGGCAGTCGAGAGAACTTCTGGGGAAAGTAGCCGACACGCCTTACCCGTCGGCACGTGTGGACGGCCACCTCGACGGTGGTTGACTGTGCGTATGCCAACAGTCATATACTCGAAGCCGCTCGATTAGCGGTGTGCCATCAAACCCCGAACGGTTAGGCAAATCACACGAGAAGCTCACTCGTGATCTTTTGAACGGTACTGACGCGCAACCGGACACGCGTGACCAACTGGAGTATCTCGACGCGGACGACCGAGAACGGGTGCGGATCGGCAGCGAAAAAGCTGCCTCGTTCATTCGGAAGCACACACCGTTTGAGATCGTCGCCGCGTTCGAGGAGGGAGACGCAAAGAAACCGGATCCCGATGACGATGTCGACGTGGTCGTCGAAGGGGCACACGGCGAGTCGAAAGGGTACTCACTGAAGCTGACCTCCGACACGGCGATCAACGTTCGGAACACGCTCGCCTCGAAGATGGCCGAGGACATCTTCGAACGCCCGCTCGACGAACTCTTCGACGAGGAGGAGTACGCGACGTATCAGTCGGCAACCGCACAGTTCGTCGACGAAGCGATATCGAGTTCGGAGATGGCTGGACAGATCATCCCGATCTTCGCGCGGAAATTCGCCGAGTTCCGCGACCGCGACGAGGCGACGCTCCGAGCGAACCTGCTGCGTGACGTTCGACTTGAATCGAACACTGTCGCGTGTAAAGTCACCGCGGCCGGGAACTTCTATGGGTTCGCCTCGATGGATAGAGCCCCCCTTCGAAAGTTCAAGGACGGAGAGGGAACGCTGGAGATATACACGAAAGACTCGAACAACACCTCGATATTTTTCGACGTGGACGGTGAGAGCGCCTTCCGTATCGACATGTACGGGCAGTACGCCGGGAGCACGCGAAAAGCGCGTATTAAAACCGTTTATCGGGTCACCTTCGGCTAATCAGCCGAGTTCGGTCGATCAGCCGAGTTCGGTGATCGTCGATTGCGTCCACGTTTGGACCTCCCTGTCGTCGGCGCTCCGGATCTCCGGGTAATATCGTCGCAGCCGGTCGGCGATCGTCCGCGCCAACTCCACCGGAACCGCGTTCCCGATCTGCTTTTCGATCTCCGTTTTAGTCCCCGTGAACTCGAACTCATCTGGAAACGTCTGAAGTCGCGCTTTCTCCCTCGGCGTGATATAGCGGTCCTCCTCGGGGTGAATAAAAGGATTGTTGCTTACGGTCAGCGACGGCTCATCAGGGTCGAGTCGCCGAAGATACGTCCCGTAGCGCTTCACGATCTCCGGTTCGTGTGGACACTCGTCGGTGTCTGTACAGTCACAGGTGTATTTTTTTGTTTTCAGCCGGTCCGGAAGATCCCGGTAGTAGCCACCCGGCGGGACGTGACGTATCTTTTCGAGCGTCTTCTCTCTCGTATTCGGATACCGCATGTTAGGAAGGTCGTCCGTCACGTCCGCCAGTGCCTCGCCGGCCGTCGCCCAGTTCGGCTCGTCGTGGCTTTGAGTTGGGAACCTGATCGGCACGTCCTTGTTGGTCCCGAGAAAGAAGATCCGCTTCCGCTTCTGTGGAACCCCGTAGTTCTGTGCCTCCAACACCTCGTACTCGCAGCCGTAGCCGTGTTCGTTGAACTCCTCGACGATCAGGTCCTTGACCAGCCGACCGTCGCTGGTCTCTCTGTTTATCACGTCACGCACGTTTTCCATGAGGACGAGGTCGGGCTGGAGGTAGTCCACGACGCGGAGGAACTCCTCGAACAGCGTGTTCCGCCTGTCCTTTTCCATTTCGTCGAGTTCGATCTGCTCGTTGTTGAGTCGACTGAACCCTTGACACGGAGGGCCGCCGATGACGACATCGATGTCGTCCGGCGCGTGTCCAGTCTCCGCGAGCTCATCGACCACGTCCGCCTCCGACAGCTCCCGAACGTCCCGGTTGATGAACCGTGTGTCCGGAAAGTTCGTTCGGTAGGTCTCGGCAGCGGGGTCCCAGTGATCACACGCGAGAACGACGTCGAATCCGGCCGCCTCGAACCCGGCGTCGAGCCCGCCACAGCCGACGAACAGGCCGACCGCTTTGGGCGTGACCCGCTCTTCAGTCATGTGATATACGATCCGTGACGGCGTAATCAATCTGTCCATCACTCCCGGGTCTCCTCCGGTCGCCCGCCGGAACCCGGCGCTGAAGTCGATCCCCCACGCTTCCGACCGCGATAGGGGCAGTCCTGTGAAACCGCCGTTTTTTCACCGGCCGCCTCGTCGTATCCGTATGGTCGTGAACGACGGCGAGTCGGGGGATGCCACCGCGGACGACGCCGCCGGGGACGATGTCGACGCCGCGGAGCTACTGGAGCGTGCCGGGTTCGACGCCGACGCGAGCGTGCTCACCGACAGACAGGCGGAGGTCCTCGCCCTGCGCGAGCGGGGGCTCCGACAGGCCGATATCGCCGATCGGCTCGGTACCTCCCGCGCGAACGTCTCCAGCGTCGAGGCGAGCGCGCGCGACAACGTGGAGCGCGCAAAGGAGACCGTCGCGTTCGCCGAGGCCCTCTCCTCGCCAGTTCGTGTGGAAATCCCCGAGGGAACTGACCTGTACGACGCCCCGAAACGGGTGTACGACGCCTGCGACGAGGCGGGCGTGAAGGTAAACCAGACGGCTCCGGACCTGATGAAGACGATTGGCGACCGCGCGGGCGACGCGGTCCGCGGTCGTGAAGTACGTAGACGGCTGTTTGTCACGGTCGCCGCCGACGGAACGATTCGGGTCCGCCAGCCGTGAGTCGGAGCTGACGGACACAACAGCGAGCAGCCACCTACCGCTCGGCCGACGGCGGGGCGGCGGTTACCCTAGCCCGGACTCCTGTCTGAGAAGTACGACCATCGAGAGCGCGGAGACCACAACCAGAATGAGCGCTGGAACCGCCGCGTACTGGTAATACAGCGTCTCGTGGGCCGCCCAGACGATCGTCACGAGGGTGTCGACGCCGCTTGGCTGTAACATGAGCGTTGCCGGCAGCTCTTTCATCGTCGTCAGGAAGACGAGCACACCGCCGGCGACGATGCCAGGGAGGATTAGCGGGAGCGTCACGTTCCGGAACGTCTCGAATCGCCCGGCGTTTAGCGTGCGTGCAGCCTCGACGAGGCGGTCATCAACCTGTAACACCGCCGATCTGGTGGTTCCGACGACCTGCGGGAGGAATCGGACGACGTACGCGAACACGAGGAGCGGCACCGTTCGGTACGCCCACGGCGCGTAGTTCGACCCGAAGAAGACCAACGCGAGTCCGATGACGATGCCGGGGGCAGCGAACCCGACGTACGTCGCGCGCTCGAACAGCCGAGAGAGTCGCGAGTCGGAGCGTGCGGAGTGGTACGCGACGGGAATCGCGAGCAGGCAAGCGGCTGCGGCCGCCATCGTCGCGAGGAAGACGGAGTTGAGCGCGAATCCTGCCTCGAAGGCGAGCGAGGGTATGTTACCCTCTGGACCGCGAAGCGCCCAGACCCCAAAAATTGCGACGGGAACGACCAGCGTGATGGTTCCGATCGTTCCGATCGCCGCCATCGCGGGCCACTTCCAGCGGCCGAGTCGGATCCGGGCAGTTCGTTCTCCTCCGGCGGAGCCCTCGTTGCGACCCACGCGAGCTTCGATCAGGAGGATGACCGCGGTGACCGCCAACAGCTGTAAGGAGAGCAGCGCGGCGTACTCAACGTTGAACGCGCCCGACTCGACGTATATTTCGTAGGTGAAGACGCTCACCCGCATGAACGCCGGGGTGCCGAAGTCCGACACCGCGTACAGGGCGACGAGTAACGCACCTGCGGCGATCGCAGGGCGGATCTGCGGGAGCACGACGCGGCGATACGCCGCGACCGGGGAGACGTTGAGGCTACGGGCTGCCTCGACGAGGGTCATGTCCAGCGAGAGCAGGGCGGCGCGCGTTGAAAGGAACACGTACGGGTAGGTGTACAGCGTGATGACGAGTACTGCTCCCCAGAACCCATCGATGGTTGGCAGCGGGACCCCAAGTGCGGTGCTCACCTCCCCGCCTTGGCCAAACGTTCTGACGAACGCGAACGCGCCGATATAACTCGGGATCACGAGCGGCAGCGCCGCGACGATCGTCCAGAATCGACCGTACGGAAGGTCGGTTCCGGTCGTGACGATCGCTAGTGGGACGCCAACGGCGACTGACAGAACGGTGACGGCGGCCATCAGACCGACGCTGTTCACCAATATCTCCACGGTACGCGCCGAGAACAAGAGCGAAACCGCACGCTCGGGCGACGCCACCTCCGATGCCCGAAGGAACAGCCAGAACAGCGGCGATGTCACGAGTACAGCGATAGCTCCGCTCAAGAGCAGGAGGCCAAGCGAGGAGTACTCGTCCTCGCCGTTCCCATCCGTGGATACGTTGCGGAGCGTTTCGAACACGACTTCTCGTATCGGGGTTCGTCTCCGGCGATATACGGCTTCTGAAAACGGGTCGTCTCACGGGTCGTACCTCCGTGAGACGGACGGACGCGTTGAAAACGCGGGCTCGGAGGTGTAACGGCGTCAGCGCGGACGCGACGGTCGTCCGGGTGACCGACCTTATACCGTCATTCCTTCGTCTCGAAGCAGGTCAACCGCCTGCTCGACGTTTGCGAGTTCGTTCAGGTCGATCTCCGGTGGGTTGATCTCCGAGAGTGTCGGGAGGTCGCCGACGTAGTCGACGCCGTCGAGAACGGGGTACTCGCCGTTCGTCTCGACAAAGAACTCCTGTCCTTCGGCGGCGAGAACGTGGCGGGTGAACTCCGCGGCGAGATTTGGCTTGTCGGCGTCTTCGAGGATGCCGACTCCGGAGACGTTGAACAAACAGCCGGCATCGTTCTCCGTGAACGCCACGTCGAGCGGGGACTCGGGGTCGTTTTCCAAGATTCGCCCAGCGTAGTACTGGTTCCCGAGGCCGATCGTCTGGTTGCCCGCGGCGACCTCCTCAGCCTGCTGTGAGCCGCTTGAATACAGCTCTGCGTCTTGATTTTCGACCATCCGACGAACCCAGTCGCGCGTCGTTTCTAGATCCGTTATCTCGATCATCGCGACGATGAACGACCGGAACGTTCCCGAGTTCGGGCGCGTAGAGATGATTCCTTGGAACCGTTCGTCCTCGGCGTACTCGAAGATATCGTTCGGAAGCGCGTCGGCACCCCCTTCCCACAGGTTTGTGTTGTACTGGATCGCTCGCACGCGCCCCGAGGCTCCGGTCCACTCTCCGTCGGGGTCACTGTAGTTGTCGTCGACGGCGTCGATCACGTCTTCCGGGAGCGTTCGGACGAGGCCGTCCTGTTTGAGAGCGGCGAGCGCGCCCGACGACTGCGTATAAAAAATGTCAGGACGAGTGTCGGCGGTCTCTTCGTTGATTTTGTTGAGCTGCGTGGAGTTGTCGTCGAAGTCGTCGTCGATAGTGAAATCGTCGTATTGCTCCTCGATGGCGGTGAAAAGCGGGTCGATCTGGTCTTGTGTACGTCCGGAGTACACCGTAAGCTCACCTTCGAGGTCACCGAGGTCGTCCCACGAGACGGCGGAGGGTTCAAGCGCCGCGCCCTGCGGCCCGTAATCGTCGAACGGGTCTTCGCCCCCACCACCGAACCCGGCACAGCCGGCGAGTGCGAACGTTCCGGCAGCTCCGACCGTTCCAAGGAACGATCGACGGTCAGCGAGCGAGGCGAGCGGACGGCGGTTGTCGTCTGCCATATTTGTTTTAGGCCGACCTAAAAGTAATAAGAATTCCGATTTAGGCCGGCCAAAACACGCACCCACAGCTCGTCGGACTCGAAACAAATACGTTTCGTGTCGTCTCGACGGTATCGGTCGCCGCCTCAGTCGTCGATGCGTTCGGCGACGCCGACGAGCGTTGCGCCCGCCGTCACCGTCGACTCGCGCGCGACGGAGTAGACGATCCCGTCACGGTCCGCCTCGGCGGTCTGGAGCGTTTCGAACGTCGTCGGGTCGTACAGCTCGCCGAGGTGGTCGCCGTCACGTACCTCGTCGCCGATTTCGAGACTGGGTTCCGGTCGGAACAGTCCCGACTCCGCCGCCGTCACCCGCCCGAGGTGGTTTCGCGCGACGGTCCCGTCCCACGACGGCGGATCGTCCGGTAGGAGCCCCACCGAACGCAGAACCCCGACCATCCCATCAACACCGGCCTCGACCGCCGTCTCGACGATCTCTCGGCTGTGTGCGAGTTCCGGGGTGATCGTCGGGATTCCCTCGCGAGTGGCCGCAACGCGGAACTTCCCGGCGAACCCGCGTTCGGACCACTCCGTGTCGGCGTCATCGCCCGCGGACTCGGCGAGCAGCAGATCCGTCCCGAACGCCTCCGCAAGCGTCCGACACTCCGTGTCCCCGCGCATGTAGACGGTATGAGTGAGCATTGCGGGTGACCCCGTATGGAGATCGACGACGGCGTCGGCCTCGCTTGCGAACGACCAGAGCTTCGCGGCCATCCGCTCGTGGAGAGTGCCGTCCGCGTCACCCGGCCAGCACCGATTCATGTTCGAGTGAACCGAGTCGAGCGCCTCCGGCGTCGTGTACGAGACGTGATCGAACGTGAGCGGGTCGGCGACCGGAACCGCCACCAGCGTGCCGGCGAGCTCACCAACACTGTCTACTGACTCACCGTCACCGACGAGTCGATCGTGGAGCCGGCGGAGGACCGCCGCACCGTTCACCTCTCGGCCGTGTTGGGCAGCCTGCGCGTACACCACGGGGCCGCCGTCGTCCGGGGTCTCCAGCCGAGGTCCGGATCCGTCCTCGACGAGCCTTCCTTCGCCATAGACGTGGACGGTCGTTCGGATCGGGACTCCCGAGGGAAGCCGCGCGAGGACGAGTTCGTGGCTGTCGTGCATATCGCCGTGTCGGTTCCGATGGGGGTTATAAATAGGGGTCAGGCCCCCGGACGCCTCCGCGACCACAACCTACAACCCGTGTCCCCGTCGATTCCCGACAGATGTCGACGTCGACGCGTCTCGTCGTGTACGTCTCTCTCGTTGCCAGCGCGGCCATCGCGGTCGCGAAGTTCCTTGCGTACCTCGCAACCGGCAACGCGAGCATGTTGAGCCAGACGTACTACTCGCTGTCCGACGTGGGCAATCAGCTCCTCCTGCTCGTCGGCTTTCGGCTGAGCGAAGCCGGCCCCAGCCGCCGATACCCCTTCGGCCGCGGCAAGGAGCAGTACGTCTTCGCGTTCGTCGTTACCGTTCTCCTCTTCGGTGTCGCGGGGTACGCCTCCGTCCGCGAGGGGTATGCCGCGCTCGGGACGCCCTTCCGCGCGGTCGACGTTCGTATCAACTACGTCGTGCTCGGCGTTGCGCTCGTCTTCGAGCTGTACGCCTTTTATAAATCCTATCAGGCGGTTCAGGAAGAAGCCGATGAAGAGGGGTTCGAGGACCTTTACGGCACGTTTCGCCGAACGAAGGACGGGCCGCTGATCACGGCAGCGACGGAGAACCTCGTCGCAATTGTCGGCGTCGTCGCGGCGATCCTCGGCGTGTATCTCACAGACGTGACGGGGAACACCGTCTACGACGCGGCCGCGAGCGCTGTTATCGGGCTTCTGCTCATGGGATTCGCGCTGGCGCTCGCCTGGGAGAATCGCGGGCTCATGGTCGGCGAAGGCGTTACTCGAACCGAGCGGCAGGCGCTGTTGGAGGCGATCGGTGACGTTGAGGGCGTAGAGCGGGTACTCGATCTCCGGACGATGCATCTCGGCCCGGACTCGGTGCTCGTTGCGTCCGAGATCGCCTTCGATCCGGGCCTCGATACGGCCGGCGTGGAGGACGCCATCGACGCCGTCGAGAGTGCCGTCCGCGGGACCGTTTCCGAGGCGGACCGGATATACGTCGAGGCCGAGTCCGAGCGGGTCGAACGCGAGTATCCGTTCGGAGACGACGGCGGCACGGTAGCGGACGAATCCGACCGGGGCGACCACGGACGCTAAGTCGGTGCGCGATCGACGACCACACGAGAATGCGGGTCACTCTGCTGGGAACCGGCGACACGACGGGGACGCCAACCGTCGGTTGCGGCTGTGACACCTGCGAGGCGGCCCGCGATCGCGGCGTGTCGCGCTCGCGGTTCTCCGTCCACGTCACCAACGATCGGACGGGCGACTCCCTGCTCGTCGATTTCAGTCCCGACTTTCGGAGCCAGTTCCTCGCGAACGACGTCCCGCTTCCGGACGCCGGCGTGGTGACACACATCCACTTCGACCATCTCGACGGCCTTGGCAACGTCTACCGGCTGGTCGACGGGCTCCCCGTCCACGCGCCAAATCAGACCGACCCGGCCACCGACGAGAGCGTCGCGGAGACGATCCGCGACAAGTACGATTACCTCGAGGACCGGATCGGCGTCCACGCCCGCGAGCCGTTCGAGCCCTTCGAGACGTGCGGGTTCGAGGTCCGGTTCGTCCCCGTCGATCACCCGCCGCTCCTCTGTTTCGGGCTCGTCGTCGAGGACCCCGAAACGGGCGCGAAGCTTTCGCTAACGGGCGACACGAGCTACGACGTTCCGGAGCGCTCCCGCGAGGCGCTCGCTGATCCCGACCTCCTGTTAGCGGACGCCATCGTTCCCGCGTCGCTGTGTGAGCATCACCCGATCGGCGGACGACACGAAGACTTGAACGGGGTCCCCCGCACGTTCGGGTCGAAACACATGACTCGGGAGGGCGCGCTCGCGCTCGCCGACGAGCTCGACGCCGACCGGACGCGGCTCGTCCATCTCGCACACTTCTACCCGCTGGAGGAGGCGTTCGCGGAGCCGCTGGCGGTCGATGGAGAAGTGTACGAACTTTGACCTCCTCCCACCCGTTCACGGGTGGGATTCCCCGAAGGGGAGTTCAAGGT
>CAYRWH010000044.1:0-11567 GCA_964427935.1 uncultured Halobellus sp.
GATCGCAGACGAGCTGAACGTCTCGCGGGAGACGGCGAGCTGGCTCGTCGAGCGAGCCGGCGGAAACAACGACGACGACTCGACGACAACCGAGGCCGGCTCCACCGCCGATATCCACGTGGACTGGTCGGCGGTTGGCCGGGACTCGACGCGTCTCTCGTACGCTGCCGCGGCAATGGCGGACCTTCTCGCGAAAGAGGGGGAAGCGGTCGATCTCACGGTCGGCGTGGAGAAGGCTGGCGCTCCGCTCGCGACCGCGGTCGCCCGTGAACTCGACACCGACCTCGGGACGTACGCGCCTGCGAAACACCAGTGGGAGGAGGGAGACATTGCTGACCACGGCGGCGGCTTCTCGCGGAATTTCGCCGCAATCCGTGACCGTGACTGCTACCTCGTCGACGACATCATTACGTCGGGAACGACGATGCGCGAGTCGATCGACGCGATTCGCGAACACGGGGGCGAGCCGGTGGCCTGTGTCGTGTTGGTTGATAAGGTCGGCTACGAGGAGATAGACGGCGTTCCCGTCTACTCGCTTGTCGATGTCGTCAGCGTCGATCGGGAGTAGTCCGGCCGGCACGTCGACTCAGTCACGGGTCGCGTTTGTGACGGGACCCGGGCGGAACCCCTTTGAATCGCCGTCGCGTACCTGCTGGCATGACGTTTCAACCGGACGGAGATATGGACCCTGACGCGGTCGCGGAGCAAGTTGACGAGACGATAGCGGAAAACGACGTGGTACTGTTTATGAAAGGCAACCGGCTGATGCCACAGTGTGGCTACTCACAGCGTGCGATCGAGCTGATAAGTGGCCACGTCGAGGAGTTCGAGACGGTAGACGTGTTGCCGGCGCTTCCCGCGTATCGTGAGGCGCTCGCCGAACACAGTGGCTGGGAGACGATCCCTCAGACGTACGTCGACGGCGAGTTCGTCGGCGGCAGCGATGTCCTCGCAGAGCTCGACGAGCGCGGCGAGCTGGCGGCCGAGCTCGGTGTCGCGTAACGGTGTCGCTCGAAGAGTAGGCCATATAAGCCTACGTCACGTATACGGGGTAGGTGCAGCCGTTTCCGCCCGCGCCTTGACGACCGGTCCGACCCATCATCCACCCCAGTAAACAATGACAGGCCGCGTGTTCAGACTTCACTCGACGCTCGAACTGCCACTCGAAGACGTAGAGACGTACTTCGATGAAGATCCAGACCTACCGCCAGAGATCGACGACATCGACATCACGCGTCGAAACAACACACTCATCATCAAGGCCCTGTCCGACGACGAGAGTATCAGCAAGTACACGCCGACTGCCCAGCTGAAGGCGTCGGTCTCTGAGACCCGCGTCTGGGAGGAGGAGCCCCCGCGTGCCGGCGGCCCACAGTGGATGGACGACGAAGAGGAGGAGATCCCCTCCGAACTCGTCGAATTCGCCTGTTTTAAGGGTGATCGGGAGACCGTACTCCAGAACAGCGCGCTCCAGTACCCGATGTTTCTCGTGTTACGCGAGTTGGCAACGCGGTCCGAGAAGGGAACGTTGACCGCGATAACCGAAGCCGACGGTGATCTCGAGGCGACGCGGATCGTGGAGGGTGAGCCGCGTCCGGCCAGTATCGAGGTCGTCGAGAGTCCACAGGGCGGAGACGGCGACGGCGGCGTAAACTGGCGCGATAACGACTTCATTTCGGACTGAGCCGACCGTCGAGACCGCCGACGCTTTACGCGCTCCCCGCGTCCGGCTGTGTAATGACCGGTGACTGGATAAGCCTCTTTTCCGGCGGAAAGGATTCCTCGTGGGCGTTGTATCGCGCACTGGAGAACGATCTGAGTGTCTCGCGACTTCTCACGGTTCACCCGGCTGGTGACTCCTATATGTATCACACGCCGGCGACACGGCTGGCGGCACTCGCCGCTGAGAGCGTCGGGATCGAACTCGTCGAGGTCGAACCAGATGACTTCGGGGCCGACGATGTCGACGACGCCGGCACACAGGGAGACGACGAGCTGGAGCCGATGGAGGAGGCCCTCCGCGAGTTGGCAGCGGACGACCGACTTGATCTGGCGGGGGTCACCGCGGGAGCCGTCGAGAGCGAGTTCCAGACGAGTCGGATACAAGGGATGTGTGATCGGCTTGGGACCGACCTGTTCGCCCCGCTGTGGCAGGAGGATCCGGTCGAACTCGCCGAGGCCATGTTCGATGCCGGCTTCGATATCCGGGTTGTACAGGTGGCCGCCTACGGGCTCGACGAGTCCTGGCTCGGTCGCCGCTACGACGCCGCTGCGCTCGGGGAACTGCTCGAACTCCGCGAGGAATACGGCGTCCATCCTCTCGGCGAAGGTGGCGAGTTCGAGACGTACGTCGTCGACGGGCCACACATGGACCGCCGGATCGATCTGGAGTACGAGACCGTCTGGGAGGGGGATCGCGGCCACATTGCGGTGACAGACGCAAGGCTTCAGTGACGCTGGATGCCGGCCCTCCGGGAACGTGTGACTCCACGAGATGGGTGCCGATTCGGGATCCGACGGATGTCAGTACTGCCGGCATGTATGTCATTTTTTATCATATGGCTCCTTCATCGGTGACATGGAGTTCGATCGGTACTGCGAGGCGGTGGCTGCGAACCGACGGGAGCACGATTTCGATGTCCGCGACGGAGGGAGTTCCGGCTTCGACCGGCTGTGGACGGCGCGCGAAGAGGACCCAACCGTTGGAATGGTGTCGCTGTTCGCGGCTGTCATCGACGCGGCCGAGTACGACATCGACGACCTCGTCGACACCGCTGACCGGTTCCGAGCGGTCGTCGACCGCCGAACCGAGGACGGAACCGAGTCGGTAACGCGGATCGGATACGTCGTCTTCGTGGTTCCGGATCCGGACGACGCGCTCGTTGCGGCAGCCGGCGAGTACACGGTCGCCGAGCGACGGACCAACGTGTTCCCACTCGTATACGACACGGAGAGCCGAACGCTTCACACGCATCCGGTTCCGCGATTAAAAGGGCGAGGAATCTACCAACGACAGGCTGACGACGCGGAGCGGCTCTTCGAGGTTTAAGGCCAGTTCCCGCTCTGGTCGTACGCGTTCGCTACCCGTTCGAGGGCGACGACGTACGCTGCTGTCCGGAGGTTCGGGAGGTCGTGTGTCTCGTATGCCGTAACGAGTCCATCGAACGCGTCAGTTATCACCCGCTCAAGCTCCTCGTTGACGCGCGCTTCGGTCCAAGAGAACCGCTGCCGGTTCTGAACCCACTCGAAGTACGAGACTGTGACCCCACCGGCGTTCGCAAAGACATCGGGGACGACGGTGACTCCTCGCTCGGTGAGCACGTCGTCCGCCCCGGGTGTGAGCGGCCCGTTTGCGGCCTCGACGATCACGTCCGCCGAGATGTCGACCGCGAGGTCCCCATCGATGGCGTTCTCCAGGGCAGCAGGGACGAGGAGGTCGACATCCATCGTCAACAGCTCGTCGTTTGTGATCGGTTCAGTCCCGTCGTATCCCGCTACTGCGCCCGTTTCGGACTTGTGTTGTTTGACGGCGCGCGGGTCGAAGCCATCCGGGTCGTAGATCCCGCCGCTGGAGTCGGATACGGCGACGACCGTCGCGCCGATGTCATCGAGCAGGGCGGCCGCGATAGAGCCTGCGTTCCCGTATCCCTGTACCGCCACGGTCGCTTCCTCGACGGCGCGACCGAGCCAGTCGAACGTCTCACGTGCGGCGAGCGTGGTCGAGCGCCCGGTGGCCTCGACGCGACCCGCACTCCCCCCCGAATCTATGGCCTTCCCGGTTATCACGCCGGGAGCCGTCGTGTTTTCCAACGTCTCGTAGGTGTTTTTGATCCAATTCATCTCCCGCTGACCCGTGTTCACGTCGGGTGCCGGAATATCGCGGTCCTCGCCGATAATCGGACGAAGCTCCGTCGCAAACGACCGGGTCAACCGCTCTAACTCCGCAGTCGAATACTCCGCGGGGTCGATCTCGATTCCCCCCTTCCCACCGCCGTAGGGGATATCGACGACTGCGCACTTGTACACCATCCACCCGGACAACGCCTTCACCTCATCCCGGGTAACGCCCGGGTGATATCGAATCCCACCCTTGTACGGTCCTCTATCGCCGTTAAACTGCGCACGGTACGCACGAACGGTTTCGAGCGATCCGTCGTCGCGCTCGAACGTCAGATTCGTCTCCAGCACCCGCTCGGGCCGTTTTAAACGCTCGATAACGCCTCCGTCGATATCGAGGTGGACGGCCGCGTCGTCGATCTGCTCTCGGAGGCTCTCGAACGGGTTCGCTTCGTCGCTCATACCCGAGTATCCGGTGCCCGCGAATTAACGGTGGCGACTGTCACGGATCTTCTCGGGTTTCCGCCCTCGTCTCGGCGGCCTGGGCGCGTTCGACGAGTCGCTCGGCGCGAGCGATCAGCGGCGCGTCTATCATCTCCCCGTCGACTTGGAACACGCCGCGCTCCTCGGCGTCGGCCTCGTCGCGGGCCGCCAACACCGTTTTTGCCCATTCGACGCGTTCCGGGTCAGGCGTGAACGCCTCGTTGATCGGGTCCACCTGCGAGGGGTGGATCGCCAGTTTGCCGTCGTAGCCGAGCGTTATCGCGAACCGCGTCTCCTCCCGGAGGCCGTCCTCGTCCGAGAAGTCCGTGTACACCGTGTCGATCGCGTCGACGCCGGCGGCACTCGCGGCGAGGACGACGTGTTCCCGGGAATGAAGCACTTCCGTCCCCTCCTCAGTTCGAGTTGCGCCGATGTCTGCCGCAAGATCCTCTGCGCCGAACGCGACCGCGGTCGTCGCTGACGCTCCGGCAATCTCACGCGCCGAGAGCACGCCTTCAGCCGTCTCAAGGAGCGCGAACACGCCGACACCGTTGAGCCCGCGTTCGCGACACAGTGATGCGACCCGGTCGACCCGGTCAGCGGACTCGACTTTCGGCAGCATGACTGCGTCGAGCCGGAGGGCGTCGGCGTCCGAGTTGCTCTCACGGTCCACAAGCGCGTCAAGGTCGGCCGCCGGATCGGTCGCAGTCAGCCGGACACACACCTCGGCGTCGGGGTCGAACGCGGGATCCGAGAGGACCGACCGGACCGCCTCGCGGGCGGACGCCGTTCGGCTCGGCACAACCGCGTCCTCCAGATCGAAACATAAGACATCGGCGTTCGTCGCCGGTCCCTTCCGCATGAGGTCGGGGCGGTCGCCGGGTGAGAACAGGAGGCTTCGTCGGGCCATGCCCGAGACTGGTCGCCGTTGGATAATAAAATCGATGAGCCGGCGAGGAGTGGTCGGCGACGGCCGAGCGGTGATCGGCTGCGAGCGCCAGCGATATGTGGGTACCCGCCGAGATACTCGGCATGACCGGACGCTACTACGAGGAGTTCACAGTTGGCGAAACGATCGACCACGCACGACGGCGAAGTATAAGTGAATCCGACAACCAGCGGTTCTGCGACCTGACGATGAACCAGCAGCCACTCCATCTCGACGCCGACTTCGCCGCCGACACGCAGTTCGGTGAGCGCCTCGTGAACGGGCTGTACACGATGTCCCTGGCGGTCGGCGTATCGATCCCGGAGACGACCGACGGAACCATCGTTGCCAACCTCGGCTACGACGATGTCGAACATCCGAACCCCGTCCATCACGGCGACACGATCCGCGCGCGGTCGACGGTGCTCAACAAACGGGAAACCAGCGACGGCGAGCGCGGCGTCGTCACGATGCGCGTCGAGGCGTTCAAGATCGTCGACGACGCCGAGGATCTCCTCGTCTGTTCGTTCGAGCGAACTGTTCTCTCCGAAAAGCGGTCTGAAACGGTCGACGGCGAGTGATTGAGTGACGATGACTCCGCCGATGCCCGCGACAACTCGATCGACGCCCATGACAACTCGATCGACGCCCATGACAACTCGACCGACGCCACGACGACGATGGATTAGTCCGACGCGAGCAACAGCCCGAGATACGAGGTCCGAACCTGGTCGGCGGCATCGAGACCGAGCCGTTCGAGGGCGTCGACCGCGGCGTCGCGGGTCGTGTCGATTGCGTCCTCCGTCTCAACTTCGCGCTCGATTTCGACGAATTCTCCGAGGCCGTCGACAGTATCGAGACTGACGGTGAACCCGTCGAACGACCAGTATTCGCGACGTTTCTCGACAGTCGCCGCGGGCTCGAACCCCAGCCCGTCGAGTATGCCCGCCGCCTCGTCTGCGTCGTCCACCCCCGTCTCGTGTTCCGCGCGGGTCTTCGACCCCTCGTCGAGGAGCGGCCCCTTATACGTAATACGCGTCGATTCCGCGCCGCTGGCGCTCTGTTCCACTCGCTGCTCCGTTTCGCCGTCCGTCTCCTTATAAACGGTTTCGCTGCGGATCCGGAGCGCCTCGTCGGTCTCCGCGAACTCCCGGTGGGGCGCGTCGTAGTAGACGTCCCGTTGTCGACGCGTCTCGCCGGGGCGGGCGTCGACGGACTCGAGCCGCGCCCGAACCGCGTCGTGGTCTGCCGGGACCTTGATCTCCACCTCGTACATACTCATGGGTCGACCGGACCGCTCAAAAGGGCGACGCCAACGGTCGACGCTTCCCTGTAGTCGCCGACGCCCTCCCGCAGCCGTCGACGCCTCTCCACAGCCGTCGATACGACGACGGAAACCGGTCGTGCGTGACCGCCGAGAAGCGCCGATCCCACGCCGGATGGAGAACCACTGGCTGGCGTTTTCGGCCGCCGTTCGGACCGAACCGTGCGCCTTAAGAGTGTAACGGGTGTTGTTCCGCTATGAGCGATCAGGAGCAGGCTGAGGCGGCTGAGAGTGCCGAGGAGTCCGATACGGAGACCGAGTCCGACGTGGATGGACTGGAGGACGGCGACTTCGTCCGCCTCGCGTACACGATCCGAACGGCCGACGACGGGAACGTCATCGATACCACGGACGAGGAGACCGCCGAGGAGGCCGAGATCGACACCGACGAGTACGAGTTCGAGCCGCGGATCATCGCGCTCGGTGCGGGCCACGTGTTCCCGAGCGTCGAGGAGGCGCTGATCGGCTCGTCCGTCGGCGACGAGGCTGTCGTCGATGTCCCCGCAGACGACGCGTTCGGCGCGTACGACCCCGATGAGGTCGAGACGGTCAAAGCGGACAAGATCCCCGAAGACAGCCGCTACCCCGGCGCGCAGGTCCAGATCGACAACCGTCAGGGTCACCTCGAAACGATCATCGGCGGCCGTGCCCGCGTCGACTTCAACCACCCGTTGGCCGGCGAGGACCTCGAGTACGAGTACGAGATTCTCGAGGCCATCGAGGACCGCGAGGAGAAGGCGGCCGGCATGCTCGGGATGTACCTCCAAGAGGCCCCCGAGGTCCGCATCGAGACGGTCACCGAGGAGGAGGAGACCGTCACCGAGGACGACGACGGCGAGGAGACCGTCGAGACCGAGGAGGTCGAAAAGGAGGTCCTCTACATCACGGCCACGCCCGGGATGCAGATGAACCAGCAGTGGATGTTCCAGAAACAGCAGATCGCTCAGGACCTCATGAGCCGCCTCGACCTCGACCGCGTGGTCGTCGAGGAGGTCATCGAGGGTGGCGGCATGGGCGGTCTCGGCGGCATGATGGGTGGCATGGGCGGTGCCGGTGCCGGCGACATCGAGGATGCGCTCGAAGATGTCGACATCGACGCCGACGAGATTGCCGACGAAATCGACGACGAGTAACCAAACTCGCCGCGTCGAACGCGCTGCGTCCACCACGCGTCGAACGCAGGACGAGAGCGGATCGATACCTTTTGCCTCTCGGCAGCACCACGCACCGACATGGAGATTGAACGGGCACGCGGAGACCTCCTCGTGGCCGCAAGCGCCGCCGGAGCGACGATCGTGCTTGCCGTCGTGTCACGTGGTATTGAGGCGGTAACGCTCGGAACGCTTCCGACGTTGGCACCGCTCGGCGTCTATCTCGCGTACCTCTTTTCTCGCAAGGGCGGACCGTACGGCACGATGGACACGCCGCGCAACTGGGCGGTTGCGGCGATACTCGCTGGACTCCTCGTGGGCGTGATCGAAGCGGCTCGTATCGGCATCGGCGTGTGACTACGTCCAGATACGCGGGCCCACACACCGCACACACCACGCTCAGGCAATATCGCGGCTCGTGTCGACCGAGACGGTGTCCGTGAGTTTCAACTTGACCGGCTCTTCCAGTGCGGCCCCGCCACGGAACTTGGTGACAGCGAGTCGGTTCACGACTTCGGTCGCCGAGACGGTCGTTCGGAGGTCGAAGACGACATCGGCCACTTGCTCGGAGACCACCCGGTTTCGAGATCGGGATCCGGTTTCGAACGCGTGTATCACGCCGAGGGCACCGGCGTCGTCGACCGTCGCCCGGAGGTCGCCGAGGAATGATCGGTAGCGGTCGGGTTCGGCATCCTCCAGCGGTTCGGCCGAGTCGACGATGAGCGTTCCCTCGTCCGGTAGCGTCGAGGCTCGGTCGAGTGTGTCGTCGATGTAATCATCTCCCCCAACTGATTCAACCCTCGGATCGCCCGTCGGAACCGCAGACGCGGAGAGCGCGTCCGCCACAGCGTCCGCGGTCCGAACGGTCGTGAGGTACAGCGTCTCCCGAACGTGGGTAAACGTGTTCAAGAACAGCTCCGACTGGCTCGACGGATCGGCTTTCAAGACGACGAGGCTCCCGGCCGGCAGACCGCCGTCAAGCTCCCTGTCGAGCACTGGGATTCCGGTTGCCAGCCGCTCCATATAGGCCGTTGTCTGCCCTGGAGGTTTGGCTCTGTCGATGGCGTCAGCCTCCGCCTCCGGATGTCGTTCGAGACCGACCGATCGGTGTCGGCTCACGCGACCCGCCAACGCTCGCTCCCGTACGTCTCGATGATCCGGTTGGCAGCCGCGTCGTACGCTGACCGTACCGCGTCGTCCGACAGGGGGTCCGGTTCCGAGGGCGGCGTTCGCGCCAGTACTGGACAGCCAAGGAGGTCGGTGAGCGCGTCTGGAACCGACTGAGCACGGGTAACGATCGTCCCGAGCGGTGGACAGTCAAGTCGTCTGGCGATCGCGGCCGTTTTTGCGGCGTCACGGATCGCGGGTCGGCGGAGTGGCGTCACCAGAACACAGCGGTCGGCCACGCGAAGGGGTGCGGCCGCATCCGGTGATGCGCCCGCTGGACAGTCCAAAAGGGTAGGCGTGTCGTCTGGAATAACCCCGTCGAGTCGCCCGAGAACGCTCGTTTCGTCGACCTCTCTCGGGCGATCGGGTGCGGCGAGGACGGTTGGCTCTGCCCGATCCGCAGGCATCGTGGCGGATCCGCAAGCAACCGCTTCGATAGATAGCGCGGTCGGCAGTCTGGTTTCGGTGTCGGTGAGTCCCGCGGTCGCTGTCGGACGCCCCGTCTCAGCGGCTAGCTCCGCGAGGTTCGGGAGGTCCCAGTCGGCGTCGGCAGCGACGACCGGTGCGCCGCGCCGGGAGAGCGCACGCGCCAACCCGACCGTCGTGGTCGTCTTCCCGCTACCACCCTTTCCGCCAGCGACAGCTATCACAGAGTGGCGTGTGTCGGTATCGAATAAAAAGAACGGGACGGGTAGCGACAGACGCGAGTCGGCTAGTCTTGACAACAGCCGCCCGCTTCGCCGCCGAAGTCGACCGCGAGCGGGTCCGATATGGCCTCGTTTACCGCTTCGAGCCGCTCCGAAAGGTCGTCCTGTGCGTCGAGGAACTCGCGCATAGCTGGCATCGCGTGAAGCTCTTCTTGAACGCGCTGGACACGCTGGAGGTCGGACTGGTTCGCATCGCCGGTGCGCCGGGCCTGCATGAACTCCTCGCGAATGCGTTCGAACCGGTCGATCTCTTCTTGCACCTCCTCGTCGCGTTGAACCGCCTCGCGTGCCTCCTCAAAGCGCTCGTACTCGGGTGTTCGAGTGATCCGTTCTCCGAGTTCTCGACCGAGCTCTTCGATGGGGGCTTGTTCGACGCTCATATCCGTGGTTACGGGGCGATCGGTTTCAACCTGCCGGAGGGGGAGACGCGTCGTTTTCCACGGCCACGTCGATATCGACGAAAGCGACGGCTCGGTCGTCGATCCCGCAGAGGTGATGTCCGCCGACGACTGACCGCCCGTGATAAGCCGCTCTTCGAGCCGGTAGGTACTTACGACGCGCTGAGGGAACTGTGTGGCATGTCCCTCTCGACCCGCTCGGACACGACGAGTCGTTTCGCTGTCGGTGCCGCAGGCGGTGTCGGCGCATACCTCCTCGGGTATCTCCTCGTATACGTCACGCAGCGTGGCAGCGTCGAGGAGCAGCTGGCGGGGTTCAACTTCATCGCCGATCTGTTTGGGAGCGATCCAATCCCGTCCTGGCAGGCGGTCGGATGGGTGTTCTATAATGCTCACTTCGTCGCCACCGAGATTCCAGGATTCGGCGGCACACGGTCGGAGAATTTCATCGCAGCTGGTGACGACGGAACGCTCACCGCACTGTACCTCGTTCCGATTGTCCTTCTCTTGGTCGCGGGACTCGTCGCTGGTCGAGTTGCCGGGGCCGACGATCCCACCGACGGCGCGCAGGCCGGCGCGCTCGTTGTCGTCGGGTACCTGCCGCTCGCGATCGTCGGTGCGGTTGTCTTCGGGTACTCGGTCGGGGACGGAACGGTCGCGCCGGATCTCGTGACGGCGGTACTGCTCGCCGGCGCCGTCTACCCCGCAGCGCTGGGTGCGGTCGGGGGCGTCGCCTCAACGTTTCTTGGAGGCGAATAGACGAAATCCGCGAGAAAAAGCGTCTACTGGTACATTTTCAGCGGCTCCGCCTGACTGCTCTCCTCAGTAGCTCGTCGCATCCGCTCGGCGAGCTGCTGTTTCGCCTCACGGATCTCGCCGGCCTGATCGACGAGTCCATCGATCGGCGTTTCGGTCCCGGCGATCGGATCTATCCCGTCAACGATAAGCGTACGAGAGGCCTCCGGATCGGGAAACTGTGGGTCCGACTCTACGACAAACCCGACCGCATCACGCCCGCGTTCGAGCGCGTCCGCGAGCATGGCACCTGTCGGCCCAGAAACGAGGCCTGACTCCGGTGGATCATCGGCATCAGCGTCGTCCAATCGGTCGCCGCCGTTTCCAGTAGTAACCGCGTAGAGCCGGGGTGGTTCGACATCCCGCTCACTCGGTCGACCGGAGAGGAACACCGGGAACGCGTCCGTCTCGTCGAACCAGCCGGCGAGACAGTCGGCGAACCGCGTTGCCGCCGAAGGGTTCACCGGAACGTCACTCTGGAGTACCGCGAGTCCGGTCTCTGGCGCGGCGTACAGCCTGACGGGCGTGGTGAGCGCCGGTTCGGACTCCCGATAGACGGCGACTTCGGGCAGTCCCTGACAGTGGACGTTCGCGTAGTGGCGCATGTCGTGAGCCGTAACGAGGTGATCCGCGGCGATCTTTCCCACCAGTCCGACACCCGGGAACCCCTCGACGAGGACCGGGCTGTCGAGCGAGATCGAGTCGTCGACGACGGAGATGCGAGCCATGCCGGCGCGTACGACGGGGCGGGCATTAAGTCTCCGGCGGAGCCAAAGG
>CAYRWH010000045.1:0-11264 GCA_964427935.1 uncultured Halobellus sp.
ATAAGTCCGCCGTCGGTGACGTGGTTTCGGACGACGTTTTTTATATTAAACCACCGTAGCCGGCGATGTATGCCCTCCGAACGCGGGAGCCGCGGTACGGCGACCGTGTCCGACGCGTCGACCGCCGGGGACGCCTCGGTGACCGATCACGACACGGCCACGGACGCCGACGGTGACACCCGGCCCGGGACGAGCGATCGCGACACCGCCGCCATCGACGCGATCGCGTGGGGACCAGTTCGCTACGACCGACTCCGGTCGATGGTCGTCGGGTTCGGGCTGGCGATCGTCCTCGGCGTGGCGGCGGTCGGTGCCGCGCTCGCGTCGACGGTCGTCTCGGCGCTCACCGACCTCTCGCCCAGCGCAGCGGCCTCGTTTCTGACGGGATCGAGCCCCGGAGAGGCGTTCGTCGCCCTCGTGTTCGTCCTCGTCATCGCCCTCCTGACCGTCCCCTACCTCTACCTCTCCTACGACGAGTGGGGTCGAGGGGACGGTTCGATCCGCGAGCGACTCCCGGGCCTCTCCTCGCTCCGTCCCAGCTGGCTCCTCCTCGGCGCGGCGGTCCCGCTCTCGCTGTGGGCGACCGGTGTTGAGTGGACGGCATTCGGCCTGCGACTGCCGTTCGCGATACTCCTGCTCGTTCCGCTGGTGCTGCTGTGGGAGGGGGCCGAGGTCGCGTTAGATCCGCGGGCACACACGGTCAAGCGGACGTATCCCGTGCGGGGTCGGAGCCGGACCGACGACCTGAACTCGGTCGTCCGCACCCGCCGGATCGACCTTCCCCGCGCGGGCACGGTGTTCCTGCTCGCGTACCGCGGAAACGAGTGGTACCGCTCAACGCCGTGGCTGACGGTCCCGCGGGACCGGGCCGACGCGGTCGAGGACGCCCTCGACGACGTTCTCGCCCGTTCTGACGGCCCGGACCGCGCGAGCGTGCCGGAGCGCGCGCTCCTCGCACTGGTTGGGAGCACGACGCTCGTGTTCGGGCTCGCGCTGTCGGCCGCCGGCGAAGGTGGTGCGGGACTCGCGCTGGGGGTGTTGTCCGCACCGTTTACCGTGATATTTCTCGCACTCGCCGCCCGGCTCTGATGGGTTCCCGATAGTCTGAGAGAAGGTCGGGGGCAGATCATGCCGACGCTGTCACCTGGCCGAGACCACCGCCATCGGACAACTCAAGTACTCCTGTCCCCTATTTTTCGTATGGACAGACAACGGCTGGAACGGGTGCTGGCCGACGAGTTCGGCGGGACTGCCGCACAGCGGCGCGCGGTAGCGAGGGCGGCACGTGACCTCGCTGACTCGGGAAAACCGTCCCGGGACCGCGGCCACGGGTTGACCGTTCCGGCGGTGGTTCGTCACCTCTCCGACGCTCCCGACGGCTCCTCGCTCGTCGAGCGCTGGAACTGGTGGATGGGCGCGCTAGAGGCCGCCTACGGTGGGTACGACTACTTTACCGTTCGGTTCGTCGAGGACGATGAGGAAGCCGGAGTTCACCGGTAACCGGTCAGAAACCGGACTCTGACGAGCCCGTATCATCCGGAAGAGGCTCGAACTCGTTTACTTTTAGTTTCACTCCGGGGATGGCTCGCTTATAGGTTGGTAGCAGCCGAATCCGTATTCATGAGCGTGTCAACGAGCGATCAGCCGCGGTACGTGGCACCGACGCGTGTGGATGTCACGGAGTGTCGAACCGACCGGATCGCGGATCGTGCTCGGTCGAACCGGGTCGACGACAGCGAGGTGTATCTTGAACGGCGGGGCGGCCGGACGTTCCTCGTGACGGCCCCATCCAACCGCTGAGTCGGGTGAGAGCCGCCAGTCAATCGATCAGTCGTCGGCAGCGATAGACTCTCGGGGGCCCGTGTTGTCGTCGAGTCGCGTCGCTAATCCGACGCCGAGCGCCTGGTCCGTCCTCGTCATCGACTCGGCAGCCGTCATGTCCGTCGTCATAGCGCGGATCGCGTCGACGTTTTCGGGAACGACATCCGCCTCCTGGTGGACGTTCTGAAACAAGTAGAGGTCGTGTCCAGAAACGTGTACGGACTCACCCCACAGGCAGTTCTCCCAGAGGTCCCCGCGAGGGCGGCCGAGGTCCATCGCGTACTCCTTCAATTTGCCTGCCCCGTCGATGCCCGCGTGTTCGGGGATGACGAACAGCCGACGCTCGTCCGCGAGCAGCCCTCGGACCTCGTCGGGTGACGGTGGTGTTTCCAGTGTGACGTTGACGCTGTGGGTGTGCATCGCGGTGACAGGCGCTTTCAGCGCGGCCGTGTCAATGTCGATGTCGGGAAGCACCGCGGTCAGATCCGGTCCGTGATGCGAGGGGAGGCCGACCGGATCTGGGACGATGTCGTTGATCGGCCCGCGGTCGGTCTGTGCGGGGTCTCCGCCGCGGCGAACGAGCGTGACGCGTGCGGTTTCAACGCCGAACCGCTCGTCGATAGGTGCGAGCAGGCGGGCAAGTCCGGTCGTGTTACAGGAAACGACCCGGACGGCATCGGCGTCGCGGGCCGTCTCGAAGGCGGCGCGGGCGGTGAACGAGGCGTCGGCAACATCGGGGTCTTCGCCGCCCTGAAACACGACGTGGACATCGTGGTCGTCGTACGTCGCGCGGTTTTGGGCACCGACGCCGGCGGGACAGCAGTCGACGACGACGTCAACGTCCGCGAGGAGTTCTGGGAGGGTCCCAGCGAGCGGGAGTCCAACCGCCTCGAACTCGGCTGTCCGGTCCGGATCGGCCCCATAGAGGTCGTATCCTCGTCGGAGCGCGGACTCCGCCTCGTGGTTCGGACGCCGCTTTGCGACACCGGAAAGCGTCATGTCCGGCTGGGCCGCGACCGCGTCCGCGACTCGTTTTCCGATCGTCCCGTACCCGTTCACGGCCACCCTGATCATATCTTTACGACCGGCAGCGCCACCGATAATCTTTTCGGAAGAATACACCGGGAATTAACTACGGTGCGAGTAACGGATCGGTTAATTCGGGAGACGTAAGCGTGGAACTGTATTCCGTAATCTTGTACCCTCTCTCGCGGTATGGCAGATTTCACCGGCGACCACGGTGGGTGGTATCGAGCAATGACAAGCACTAACGTCCGCGGGAATCGATCGGTGGATATGAGCGATCACCTTGCGGAGGGCGCCCGGACCGCAATTGACCAGTGTCTCCGCGTTCAACCCGACGAGTCGGTCGCCGTCGTTACCGACGACGAACGCGCACCGATCGGCGAGGCGCTGTACGCGGCGGCCACCGATATCACCGACGACGTAACCCTTCTCCGGTACCCACCGAGCGAGCAACACGGGACAGAGCCACCTGAGCCCGTTGCCGCCGCGATGGCCGAGAGTGACGTGTTCCTCGCGCCGACGACAAAGAGCCTCAGCCACACCCGCGCACGAGGGGCTGCCTGCGATGCCGGCGCGCGCGGCGCGACGCTTCCGGGGATCACCGAAGACGTGTTCACCACCGGCCTCGACGCCGATTACGCCGCGATCGACGAGGCGTGTGACGCCGTGCTCGATGCGGTCGGCGACGCCGACGAGATTCGGGTGACTGCGCCGGCTGGAACGGACATCACCTTTGGCGTCGGCGACCGGGAGTGGCTAGCTGACACCGGGATGGTCCACGAGCCCGGCAGCTTCTCGAACCTCCCCGCCGGTGAAGTGTTCATCGCGCCCGCGACCGCGACCGGCACCTACGTCGTTGACGGGACGATGATGCCTCACGGCCTGCTCGGGGAGGGACAAGAGCTTCGCTTCGAGGTCGAAGACGGGCTCGTCACCTCCGTCAGCGACGATGCGATCCGAAAGGAACTGGAGACCGCCGCGGAATCCGTCGGCGACGCTGCCTACAACCTCGCGGAGCTGGGAATCGGCACCAACGTCGGCGTCGAGGAACTCGTCGGGTCTGTCCTTCTGGACGAGAAGGCGGGCGGCACCGTCCACATTGCGATCGGCGACAACGCCGGAATCGGCGGTGAGACCGACGCTCCGGTCCACCTCGACGGCATCGTCCGGGATCCGACGGTGTACGCGGACGGCGAGCCGATCGAGCTGCCAACCGCATAGCGGGACGGTGAATTAAAGCGTTGTTGCGCATCGCTGCCGGCCGCTCCGTGTCTCACGGCTCGATCGGCCGAGAAACCATCTCACCCCAGCCCTCGAAGCCGTGTCGCTCGTAGAAGGCTCTCGCGCGCTCGTTCGCCGGGTCGACATCGAGGACGACTCGGTCGAGTGGGAGTGTCTGGTCGGCAGCGACATCGAATGCGGCTTCGACGAGGTCGTCGGCAACTCCCGTCCCGCGGTGTGCGGGAGCAACGTAGAGCTCGTTGAGCACTGCGGCGTCCCAGACGTGTGCCAACCGCTGCGGCAGTAGGAAGACGTAGCCGACGACCTCGGCCGTGGGTGTATCGCTACTCGCTGCAGTTGTGTCCGCTCCCGTGTCGACTGCGACGGTCACACACCGCTCGTCGTCTGCGATACACCGGTCAACCCACGTCAGCCACGACTCACGGTACTCCTCGGTGAGTTTATCCTCGTATGCGGCTGCTTTGTCGTCACCGCCGGTGTTCGCGCCGAGCCCCCGCTCGAAGGCGATCTTACACCGATAGAGACCGGTACCATCACCCTCGGGATCGTATGGACGGATCTCGACTCCCATCGTCACTGAGTACCGGAATCGTTCACGCTGACCCCGCTTTCCGCTGGGGTGTCGTCATCACCCTCGTCGAGAACGAACTCCGCGAGCGTCGGCACGAAGGTCCCGATGTCGGTCACCATGCCCACCGCCTGCGCCGAGCCGCGGTCGAGGAGTTGGGTGACCGTCGCAGGGTTGATGTCAACACAGACGGTCTTCGTCGTCGACGGGAGACAGTTCCCGACTGCGACGGAGTGGAGCAGCGTCGCAAGCATCAACACGATGTCGGCGTCGTGTGCCTGCTCGCGGATGGCGTTCTGTGCCTCGACCGCGTCGGTGATCGTGTCTGGGAGCGGCCCATCGTCTCGGATCGACCCGGCGAGTACGGTGTCAACGTCGTTTTGTACACACTGGTACATCACGCCCTCAGTGACTTTCCCCTGCTCGACGGCTGCCTCGATACCCCCGGCACGAATTATTTCTGAGATGGTCCAGATATGGTGTTTGTGCCCCTTCCGCGGGTGTTCGAGCGTCTCTACGTCCATCCCCAGCGAGGTGCCGTACAGCGAGCGCTCCAGATCGTGTGTCGCGAAGCCGTTACCCGCCGATAGCGAGTCGACGTAGCCGGCCTCGACTAGTCGCGCGAGTGCCTCGCCCGCACCGGAGTGGATCACCGCGGGCCCGGCGACGACCATCACGGTTCCGCCCGCGTCCGTCACCTCCCGCAGCTCCGCCGCGACCTCGCGGATCGTGGACTCCGAGGGACGCTCCGAGGAGACGCCGCCCTGCATGAATCCGAACGCGCCGCCGCCGCTCCGAGGTCGTTCGGGCGGATTCACCCGGATCCCCGACTGGTCGGTCGCGATCAGATCGCCTTCCTCGACCGCGTCGAGAACTTTCGTGTACGCTCGTGGTCCGTTTTCTCCGTCCGGTTCGACGACGAGCGCACAGTCCATCTCGATCCGGTCGACATCGATCCACTCGCCGTCGTACAACACCTCCGTCGGGTGGTTCGTCGTCGAGTAGAAATTCGGCGGGACGACCTTGTCCGCGGGTGCGGCGACGAGCTCCACGTCGGAGGGGTTCTCCAGCACTGCGCCGTTCTGGTGGAGTTCATGGAGGATCGCTTGGAGCGTCTCCTCGTCGTCGGCAGAGACCGCCATTCGACAGTACGATTCGGCCTCTTCGTGTGTTCCCACGTCGAACTGCTCGACGTCGAAGGAGCCGCCGAGATCCATCACCGCACCGAAACAGCGCTGCATCGTTCCGCTGTCGATGATATGGCCGTCTATCTCGACGGTTCGCGAGTAGCTCATATCGTTCCGTCATCCCGCGCGGAGAAACCGGTTTCCCCTGCGGCGGACGTTGCTGTCGCGGACCGTCGGCGCGTGACGCTACAACCGCCTCAGACGAATCCGAGCGCTCCGAGGATCTGGCTGCCGAAGATCATGGCGATTAGCCCGAACAGCATGAGGATCCCCGAGGAGACGGTTATGGTCCGAACGGCAGCGTGTCTGTCACCGAGCGGGAGCCGACTCATCACTGCCTCCGCGGACATCCGGAGGATCCGCCCGCCATCGAGCGGGAACGCCGGCAGGCAGTTGAACAGCGCGAGCTGGATGTTGATCCACCCCGTCCAGAACAGCAGGTTCGCGAGCAGGAACGCGCCGCCGCCCAGCACCGCCAGCCCGCCGTCGAGGACGTAGAAGTTGGCCAGTTCGCTCGTGAACCCCGCGAAGTTGAACGGAAGGCCGAACAGACTCCCGAGCGGGAGGATCAGTGTCACGAACACCAGCCCGAGCGGCGAGTTGACGAGCTCCGCGAAGCCGGGGTTAACTCCAGCGAGTGCGTCATCGCCGCCCTCTCCGCCGAGCAGTTCGAGATACGCCCCAGCCGGGTACTCGCTTGTCCCGAAGTCGTCGAGTGCGAGCCCACTAGTTCCGGGGAACACGTTAACGCCAATAAACCCGCCGTCGCGGTTCGGATGCGGGTCGAGTTCGACATCGTACGTTACACGTTCCTGATCGGTGGTGTATGCCACCACCTCGACGGTCGATCCGGGCTCGCGGTCGGCGAGGACCGTCGAGAGCCCGCCGGCATCGTCGAGCACTCCGTCGTCGTCGTCAAGAACTCTGTCACCGTCAATCTCGACAATTGTTAGCGGCTCGCCGAACGTCGCGCCCGCCTCGTGGAGGGGGCCGTCTTCCTGTACGCCGACGACGTACGCGCCGATCGCCATCTCGACATTGTCGGTGGCGTCGGCCTCGCTGCCCGCACCGTCCTCCGCGACCGTCACCGTCGCCTGTTCGTCGCCGCCGACGGCACGGAAGAACTCCACCTCGGTTCGGACGGGTTCGTCGTTCACGCTCGTGATCGTCGCCGGCTCGTCGGTGATCGTGAGTCCAAGGGCGTTGCCACCGGCCGACCCGACCGCCTGTAACTCGCGTGCGACCTCGGCGGTTCGCTCGCTATCACCGTCGTCGACGACCACCTCGACATCGGCGTCAGCCTCGCGGATCGCCGACTCGAATTCGCTTGCCGTCTCGACGGGCTGACCCGCGACCTCGATCAGTCGGTCGCCTTCGGCGATGTCGGCGGCCGCCGCCGGTGAGCCGGGGTTTACCTCGCCGACGGCGTAGCCGGGCGCAACGGACATCGCGCCGACGACGGGACCAAACAGCAGCGCGAAGACGACGATTGTTAGGAGGGTGTTTGCCGTGACGCCCGCGGCGAACATCCTCGCGCGTGCCCCCCGAGAGACCTCCTGTGTCGCCTCTTGATCCGGCTCGACGAACGCACCGACAGGGATCAGGGCGAACAAGACGAGCCCCATCGACTCGATGTCGATCCCCTCGACGCGGCACAACAGACCGTGTGCGCCCTCGTGGACCACCATCGCAATCCCGAGGCCGACAACGATCTCCCCTGCGACTGAGAGGGGAAGAAACTCGTTGACACCGGGGATAATGAGGAAGTTCTGCGGCTCTTGGACCGGTGACGGCTGTGCGACCGTCAGCGCCGAAATACCGCTGGTGACGATCAGGACGAACGAGCCGACCATCGCGACCAGCGCGCCGCCGAGTCCGACGTTCGCGACGATCCGCCAGAACCGTTTCGGGCCGGAGAGACGGTCGAGAAACGCCCGTCCTCGGAGGGTGTGGATCGTCGTTAGCGGGCCGGAAACCCGGACGGAGTCGGGGAGATAGCCCCGATTCCGGAGCCACATCGTAACGGCCGCGTACGCGAGGATCCCCGTTAGGATCCACAGCAAAGTACTCATTACGGACGTATCCGTGTCCATCGGGTGTAAGACGTTCGGTTCCGGGAATCTCTCAAATTGAAGACGACGAGATGGTATTTAGTGAACCGCCTCGGGGTCAAGCCCGTACGCTCCACCTGTAGATCTGTGAGCAGCGTTGCGTATCGGTTATAAACAGCTACCAGTTGCCCTATTCGATCGCTTATAAAGACATACCACACCGGTCTGTGACAGTCGCTTCCGGTGTCTGCCAGCAAGTGCCGCTTGCGTATCAGTCAACTTGAGGATTCGAACTACAACACCCAAGTACCCCCGAACCCAACCAGAAGACATGATCGCACTCGTCGATTTCGTCACACGGCTTCTCGGTGATGTCGGTCGGTTCATCCAGATATTTACGGATAACCTGCTGCTCGGCCCGGTCGACCCCCTGACCGCGGTGCTCGCGGTCGTGGGACAGCTCATCCTCGGCGTGGCTGTCGTCGTTCTCGGCTACGCCGCTGTCGGCGCATTTTTAAACGAAGTCGGCGTGACGCTGCCGTCGCTCGGCGGACGTGGTCAGCGTGACTGACTACTGAGCGGTTCGTCCGACGGCCCACGACGGGTCCGGTCAGTCGTCACCGGCCTCTGTTGCCTCCATCTTCGTTGGCGTGCCCGCCATCGCGGTTTCGCTCCGGTGAGACGGACCGCCTGCCGGGGTGGTGTCGTCCGCCGCAGCCGTGTCGCCGGCTCCCGCCTCCGGAACGACAAACCCGTCGAGCGCGGTCGACAGCTCGTCAGACTGGTCCGAGAGGGTATAGATCCGGTGGCTCACCTCGGAGACTGTCGCGGTCTGTTCCTCGGCAACCGCCGCAACGGTCTCCGCCTCGGTCGTGGTCTGTCGGCTGACGGTCGCAACGCCGTCGACCATGTCGACGACCTCCTGTGTCGTCCGCGCCTGATCGTCGGTCGCGTCGCTTATTTCTTGGACCGTTTCGTCGACCGTCGTCACGTCCTCGACGACCCCCTCGAACTCCCGCAGGGTCGATTCGATGGTTCGGACGCTCTCGGACACCTGCGACTCCATCGCCTCGACATCGGCGGCGGTTCCAGCGGACGCCGACTGTACGTCGTCGATACGACCCGATATCTCGGCGGCTGACTCCCTCGTCTCCTCCGCGAGCGACTTCACCTCGTCGGCGACGACGGCGAAGCCGGAGCCCGCTTTCCCAGCCCGGGCTGCCTCAATGGAGGCGTTGAGCGCGAGCAGGTTCGTCTCCTCAGCGATCTCGTCTATCACGGCGGCGATCTCGTCGATCTCTTCCACGCGGTCGAGGAGATCGGCGACTGCGGTCGCAGTCTCGCTGATCCGTGTTTCGAGCGTCTCCAACTCCTCGATAGCTTCGGCAGCCCCCTCGCGGCCGGCACGCCCTCGGTCCGCCGCGCTCCGGGCGGTTGCGGCCGCGTCGTCGGCTGATGCCGCAATCTCCTCGACGGTCGCCGAGAGCGTGCTCATCTCCTCGGAGACGGCCTCCAACTCTGCCGTCTGCTCGGCCGCACCGTCGGAGATTTCGCTCACCGATCGGGCAACCTCCGCGCTCGCGTCGTCGACCTCGTCCATGCTCGCACGAACGTCATCGGTCGTCTCAGCGACCTCGCCGGTGAACGTTTCCACCTCGCCGACTGTTTCGCCGAGCGTGGCTATCAGCTGGTTGTAATCCTCGATGAGCGTCTCGTAGCGCCCGTCCTCGATCGGGAGCGATTCCTCGTCGATCGTCGCGGTGAGATCCCCGTTTCGGGCACGGTTGGTGGCATCCTCGAACGCGTCCACGAGCGTTTCGAGCTCGGTCGTGTACGCCTCCATATTCGTCGCCATCTCCGAGAGAGAGTCACCGAACGTCCCAGGAACCTCCTCGTCAAGCACCGGGTCGTCAAACTCCTGTGCGGCGAGCGACTCCGCCTGCGTCGACACGGTTTCGAGGTACTGTTGAACGGCCGCGAACGACCCCGACAGGCTGCCAACCTCGTCGGGACGGTCGCTGCCTGAAACCGTCTCTCCTCGCACGTCCCCCGAAGCGATCGCGTCCGCGCTCGCCTCCAACTCCCGGATCGGGCCGGTGAAGTCACGGCGGACGATGAGAACCGTGTTGTAGATCGCAACGATTGCCCCGAGGAACAGCACCGCGGAGACGACGTAGAGAGCGGTTCCAGAGAGCAGTAGCACCGTGAGAAAGATGCCGACCGTGGCCGCAAACTGGATCCCGACGGCCGTGATAACTTTCCGTTCTATCGATCCCGAGACTCCGGCGAGATCCATCGTCCATCGGAGGGCCGCCTCGTACCGGTTCCGTACCCCGGGGCGACGGGGTGGCGTACTCGACATGCGTCGATGTCGACGGAACGGGGGTATGAACCTCACCCCGAAGTTATCAGGGGTGATTCTCGATTCTCAGGCTCCGGGAACGCGGTGTCAACGTGTGGTCGGCGGCTAGAACAGCCCGTCGAGCGCCGCCGCCGCGAGGTCGACGCTCGCCTCTAGGTCCGGACCGAGCGGCGCGCCAACAACGAGCCCGTCGGCGTGGTCGGCCACGCTTGCGGCGCGTTCGCGGACGGTTTCGGGGGTCCCGGCCATACAGAACGCGTCGATCATCGTCGGCGTCACGCGCTCGAAGGCCGCCGAGAACTCGCCGGCCGAGACATCGTCGCCGATCGCATCGGCTGCGTCGGGATCGATCCCGTGCCGTTTCAACACCGGCGGAGCCGCGCCGGCCGTGATGAACGCGACCGGAGGGCGGGCGGCCTCACGGGCCGCCTCGCCGTCCTCGTCGATCGATACCGCAGCGTACGCAATAAGGTCGAACTCGCCGCGATGCTCGGGTCGGTCGCCGAGCCCGTCGTCGACCTGGTCGCGGGCCCACGCAAGGTCCGTCGGATGTGAGCCGTTATACAGCAGTCCGTCGGCGTGTTTCGCCGCCATCCGGCACATGTGTGGCCCTTCGCCCCCGACGTGGACCGGGATATCTGCGCCCTGCGGCGGCTCGTAGTTGAGTCCTGCCTCGCTGGCGTCGAAGGTTCCGTCGTTGTCGACGCGCTCGCCCGCCCACAGCCTCTGGGCGGTTTTGAACGCCTCTAACACGGAGCGGAGTCCGCGCTCGTCTTCGAGCCCGAGGTTCCGAAGCGTGGACGGATCGCCGGGGCCGAGTCCGAACACGGCCCGACCCTCGGACAACTCGTCGAGCGTTGCGACCTTCGAGGCGAGCGTCACGGGGTGGGTCTCATACGGGTTGGCGACGCCCGGACCGAGCCGAACCTCGGTGGTCTCCGCGGCGAGCCGCGAGAGGAACGCCCACGGGTCGCGGTTGTTGTAGTGACACGTCGAGTAGACGGTGT
>CAYRWH010000046.1:0-11162 GCA_964427935.1 uncultured Halobellus sp.
GTCTGAAACACTACGAAGGCCTCGACGGCCACGACTGGGCGTAATTACGAATTTCAATGAGATTACCGAGAACTGTTTATTACGGGTTTGGGAAATATACCCTCTGTATCTCGCACGACGCCCGAAACCTATCACTCATTGAGGATTTCAACAGGGCCTTTTAAATACGATCTCGTCGCCATCGATATGAGCAACTTACTCCCGCTATCGCCATCCTGTGTTCGTGTTGAGCAGTCGGTGCGCGAAAGTATCCTCTCTTGGGTTTCGACGAAGTCAGGTGGAGAGAACAGAGATATACCCGCGGCGGCGATTGACTCGGTATGAAGCAGGCAATCGTCGCCCGCCGCGACCTCGGCATGGGCGAGGGGAAACTGGCGGCCCAAGTCGCACACGCGTCGCTGTCGGCGTACGAGGACACGGGCCGCCGAGCGCGCAAAAAGTGGAAGGGATCGGGGCAAAAGAAGGTCGTACTCGGCGCGGACTCCGAGAGCCAGCTCTTCGAACTCGCCGACAAGGCCGAGACGGAGGGGATCCCGTACGCCGTCATTCGCGACGCCGGCCACACCGAGTTGGAACCGGGCACCGTCACCGCGCTCGCGGTCGGTCCAGCCCGCGAGAAGACGATCGACCGCGTCACCGGGGATCTTCCCCTCTACTGAATGGTCGACGACGACGACCTGACGGGTGATACCGCTGTCCCGCTCCGCCCCTCTCACCCGATCGAGCGCGCGGTCGGGATGGACTACTACGTCAGCGACGGGGACGGGATCGGCGGGTATCTCCGCGAGCGCCCCGATGACTTCCGGGTCACGGAGTTGGAGGCGTTCGAGCCGGAGCCGCTCGGGGCGGAACACGGCGCGTACCCCGAGCTGGTCGTTCGGGCGACGCTCCGGAACTGGGACACGAACGACTTCGCGAAACGGCTCTCCGACGCACTCGAAATGAGCCGCGAGCGCGTCTCGTGGGCCGGCACAAAGGACAAACGAGCGGTGACGACCCAGCTGTTCACGCTCCGAAACGTCGACCCCGACGACCTCCCGGAGATCCGCGACGCAGAGCTTGACCCCCTCGGGCGCGCAGGTCGCGGGCTCTCCTTCGGCGACCTCGCCGGCAACGCCTTCGAGATCCGCGTCGCCGACACGGTTGCGGACGCGGAGGGCCGTGTTCGCGACGTGGCTGCCAACCTCGCCGCATTCGCGGGTGCGGACCCGGAAGGCGTTCACGCGGGCGACGACGCCGGGTCAATCGATCCCGTGACCGTCGGGGTCCCGAACTACTTCGGACAACAGCGGTTCGGCAGCGTCCGACCCGTCACCCACCGCGTCGGACTCGCGGTCGTTCGCGGCGACTTCCGGGAAGCCGTCCGGTTGTACGCGGGCAACCCGTCGCCCGCGGAGCCTGACGACACCCGCGCAGGCCGGGACCGCGTCGATGCCGCGTTCGGGGTCGTCGCGGACGACGAGACGGACGATGTCGTCGCCGATGGAACCGGTGACGGGGACTGGGGAGCCTGCCTCGACGTGGTGCCGCGGAAGCTCCGATTCGAGCGCTCGATGCTCTCTCGGCTGGCGGAGGCGGACGTGGAGCCGTCTACTCCGCCGGACGACGAGGCGTGGCGTGCCGCGCTGGAGGCGGTCCCCTCGAACCTCCAGCGGCTATTTGTCAACGCAGCACAATCGGTCCTTTTCAACCGTATCTTGAGCGAGCGCCTGCGCCGAGGGCTCCCGTTCGACCGGCCAGTCGCCGGCGACGTGGCGTGTTTCGCCGACGGCGACGCGCCCGAACCGCTGTACGCGCCCGATGTCGACCGGACACAGCGGGTGTCCGACGGGCAGGTATCGATCATGGAGCGCCACTGCGCGCGTGGTCGGGCGTTCGTCACCGCGCCGCTGGTCGGGACTGAGACGACCCTTGCCGACGGTGAGCCGGGCGAAATCGAACGGGCTGTCCTCGGCGAGGCGGGAATCGAGCCGAACGACTTCGACCTACCGGGAGAGTTTGACTCGTCCGGAACGCGGCGAGCGATCCTCCTCCGAACCGACCTCGAGGTGACGGTGGCTGACGGCGACCCAACGTTCGCGTTCGCGCTCCCCAGCGGCTCGTACGCGACCGTGCTGCTCCGAGAGTTTACCAAGACGAACCCGCTCGACGAGTAATGTGATCCAGAGGTGTGGATCACTCTTCGTGTTACGTTGAGAGAACAGTCACGAACCTGCCGTCATTCCGAGCCGTTTTTGTGCCGGACACGCGAATCCCGTCCATGACACGGATCGTCGTTTTAGACCTTCACGGCCAGTTCACGCACCTCGAACGGCGCGCACTCCGAGATATGGGCGTCGACACCGAGATCATCGACGCCGAGACTCCGCCTGCCGATGTCGAGGCGGACGGGGTCGTCCTCTCGGGCGGCCCCGATATGGAGCGGATCGGTCGCGCACGCGAGTACCTCGACCTCGATGTCCCGGTGTTCGGTATCTGTCTCGGAATGCAGGTGATCGCGGACGAGTGCGGCGGGCGCGTCGGCGGCGGGGAGTACGGCGGCTACGCCGACGTCGACGTGGAGATCGTCGACGACGAGGATCCGCTCGTCGGGTCGCTCGCACCCGAAACCCGGGTGTGGGCGTCCCACGCCGACGAGGTGAAAGAGCTCCCAGCGGGATTCACCCACACCGCCACCTCAGACGTCTGTGGCATCGAGGCGATGTCGAACGTCGAAGCCGGATTGTACGGCGTCCAGTGGCACCCGGAGGTTGCCCACACCGAGCGCGGCGAGGAAGTGTTCGAGAACTTCGTCGCCGTCTGCGAATCGAACTAAGCCGCGTTCGTTATCGGTTCCTCACTCCCCTCTTTCTTTTTCCGGTCGACTGGCTCGCTTCTGGGGCGTCACGTTGTTCGGGCCATCGCCGTCGCTCGACGTGTGAGAACGCGTCCCCGAAAACCGATCGACCGGATCGGGTCGCTTACTCTCCGAACAGGTCGTCGACCGCGTCGCCCGCGGCCTCGGTGGCTGCCTCGGCGACGGTCTCCGGATCGGGGTCGTCCGGGGCGTTCAAATAAACGTCCACGTCGAGGACACCGTCCTCGAAGGTGACCGTGACATCGAGGTCGGTGACCGACGACTGGTCGTAGTGTTTGAAAACGACCCCCTCCGCGGCGTCCGCGGCTGCTCGAACGACTTCCTCGTCGCTCGGGTCGGGGTCGTCGGACTCGGTGCCCATCGTTCGTTACGCGCCGCCTGCGCCCGGGCCACCGGGACCCATCGGGCCGCCGCCCGCGCCGCCCTGGAGCATCTGCTGAAGCTCGCTTTGAAGCTCGTCGAACTGCTCTTGAACGCGCTCCTCCTGCTTTTCGAGCTGCTCGGTGCGGACTTCGAGGGAGTCGACCTTGTTTTCGAGGTCGTCGTATGCGGACTCGTAGTCGGTCTCGACGAGAATCTCGCCGATCTCACGGTACATGCCAGCATCCTCGTCGATGCCTTCGAGTGCCTCAAGAGCCGTCTTCGACTCGTTGAGCGCGGTCTTTGCCTGCTCCTTCTGCTCGGCGACCTGCTGTGCGGTCTCCTGAAGCTCCTGAAGTTCCTCTATCTTCTCCTGTGCCTCGGGCGGCATGTTCCCTTGCATAGACGAACCGACGCGGCCCGGAGGGAAAAACCCCCGATTTCTCCGCCGAGCCCGGATCCGGGGCGATATCGGCCGCGATGCCCCGACAGCGACGGAACGTCCGGCTCAGCGTCGGCGATGCGTCGATTGGGCGGCGTCAGTCAGGCGTCGATTGGGCGGCGTCGTACAGATCGGTCGTTAGTCGTTCGGCGACCGCGATCAGCCGCGACCAACTGGTGATCCCTGCTCGGAGCGCGGCGAGGTCGTCAGCAACGATCCGAACGCGGACAGTGTCGTCCGCGTGGGAGACGGTCGCTGCCGAGCGCGACTCGTCAAGTTCGCCCACCTCAGGAGCGAGCGCTTCGGCGACCAGACGGGCGCGCCGCTTCTCGGGATAGGTGACAGAGAATACGGTCTCGTGGTCGCGGTCGTCTGTCGACGCCGACCGGTCGGCGTCGCCGGGTGCGTCGCGGTCGGTCACGGGCGTAAGTGGGGGTCCGCTAACCGATTACTCGACGTTGACTTCCTTGATTCCGCCGCCGCGCTCCTTCAGGAGGACGCGGTGGCCACAGTAGGGACAGCGCACGCCGCCGTACTCGTCGAGGGTGACATCACGCTTACAGCGGGAGCACTTGTAGCTCATTATTCCTCGTCGGAGAGTGCGGCGCGGATGGAGCGACGGACGGTGCGTCCACCGGGGGTCTCGGGCCGATACGCCCCGCCCGTGAACTTCTCATCGGTCTCCTCGTTCACCCAGATGCCGGTTCCGACGCGCTTGACGTCGTCGCCGTCGACGGTTGCGTTTTGCATCTCCTCTTCGATGTCCTTGACCCGCTTCCGTGCGACCCGGCCATAGCGTGCGCCGAATCGGCCCGCGCTACCGGTGCTTCGTGCCTTGTCCTCAGCCATAGTGGACTCCACTACCGCCAGCGTGGGTAAAAAGGCTGCGAGTCGGAGGCACTAGCAGGAGCAACGAGCCGCATGTTGCCTTTTCGGCCAGACGCGTGGGTGTAAACGGTTTCACAGCCGATCACCTGCCTCACAACCACGTCACGAATCGACCGCAACGCCTTTGACTACCGAATAATACTACTAAGTTGTATGGACGGATTTGACGGCTTCAGCGACGTGAGCGAGACGGATGTAACGAGAGCGATCGGCAACGAGTGGACCGACGGGTTCCTCGATTTCACCGAGTCGGAGGTGATCATCCTCGGCGGCGGCCCGTCCGGGCTGATGGCGGCCAAGGAACTCGCCGAGCGCGGCGTGAAGGTGATGATAGTCGAAAAGAACAACTACCTCGGCGGCGGCTTCTGGCTCGGCGGATTCTTAATGAACACCGTGACGGTGCGTGACCCGGCCCAAGAGATCCTCGACGACCTCGACGTGGAGTACGACCCGGTCGAGGACGTAGACGGGCTGTACACCGCCGCTGGCCCCGAAGCCTGTTCGGGACTTATCAAGGCCGCTTGTGACGCCGGCGCGCGCGTCCAGAACATGACCGAATTCACCGATCTGGTCGTCCGCGAGGACCACCGCGTCGGCGGGATCGTGATGAATTGGACGCCGGTTCACGCGCTCCCGCGCGAGATCACTTGTGTCGATCCGATCGCGGTCGAGTCCGAGTTGGTGATCGACGCGACCGGCCACGACGCGGTCGCGATCAACAAACTCGACGAGCGCGGCGTCCTCTCCGCGCCCGGCATCGAGCACGCGAAGGAGCACAACACGGGGATGGACCAGACCGGCGAGAACGAGTACGGCGCGCCCGGCCACGACTCGCCCGGCCACGACTCGATGTGGGTCGGCGAGAGCGAGGACGCCGTCGTCGAGCACACGGGGGTCGTTCACGACGGCCTGATCGCCTCCGGCATGGCCGTTGCGACCGCCAACGGACTCCCACGAATGGGGCCCACGTTCGGCGCAATGCTCGTCTCCGGCAAACGAGCCGCACAGACGGCGCTCGACGAACTGGGCGTCGACGCCGGCGATGTCCAGCTGTCGACCGGCAGTGCCCCGGCTCCGGCCGACGACTAAGCCCGACTCCGGTCGACGACTAAGCCCGACTCCCGCCGGCAACCGAGTCCGGCTCCCGACCCCGCTGACGACCGGCCGGTTCCGCCGCTAGATTTTTGTCTGCTATCCGCTCACACCGACCATGTACTGGCGAGGACACGTCGGGCTCGGGTTGCTGGCGTACGCCCCGTTCGCGGCGCTCGCGCTTGGTGCCGACCGGCCCGGACTAGCCCTCACAGGAGGCGTTCTCGCGGCCGCGTTCTCGACGCTCCCAGACGTTGACGAGTCGCTTCCCATACCGCACCGCGGACCGACACACACCCTCGCGTTCGCGATCGGAACGGGCGTTCTCGCAGGAGTCGCAGCGCTTCTCGTCGCTGTCGCGGTCGCATCCCCGTCCGCCTGGACCCCGGCGTTCGTCGGGGGCGTGGTGACCGTGTCGCTCTGCTCGCACCTCGTCGGCGACGTGCTGACGCCGATGGGGATCCGGCCGTTCCGCCCCGTCTCCGAGGCGTGGTTCTCGCTCGATCTGACGCGCGCAAGGAACCCACAAGCGAACCGACTCCTCCTGTCCGCGGGGGTTCTCGGAGCGTCGGTTGCGGTCGTCGTGTCGCTCTGACGCGGGGGAACCACCGGATACGACCCCCATCTTGTCAGCGACTCTCGATAGATCCCGCGGTGATCCGCACAAACCCGGCGAGCAACCGAGTCGTGTGCGCGTCTGGACACCGTTCGTGTACCCGGCCGTGTGCTTCGAGTGCCCGTCGGTCGAGGCGCTCGACCGCCGACTCGCTTCCTGGTTGTCGTGGTTGCCTCCAGAGTCGGCCGAGATCACCGCCCGAACCGGGGGGCGCAGCGAGCCGCACGCCCGCGGCGAATCCGGGGTTCAGGAGCCGCCCGACCGGGTGGGAACTCCGTGCGAACCCCGCGACGCAGAGCCGCCCCGCTTGCTTGCCGGTCCGACTCGACTCCTCGCCGCTCGCCACGAGCCGCAGCCAATCGTCCACTGCTCCGGCAGGATCCGTGAGCATCCCAGTGAGAAACGTCGCGAGGACACAATCGATATCGCTCACGTCGACCGCGCTCCCGTCAGCCGGAACACGAAGCGGCGGCCGAGTCGCGTCCGCGCGAGCGACGTGGACGTTTCGCCAGCCGTGGCGATCGATTCGCGTCCGGGCCCGCTCGATTGCGCCCGCTGAGACGTCGAGGCCGATCACGGTCCCGCCTCGACCGACGCGTTCACGGAGGTACGGGAGATTCGCGCCGGTCCCACACCCCATCTCGACGACGACATCGCCGCGGTCGGGGTCGAGGGTATCGACGACACGCGCGCGAACGTCGGCGACGAACGGGGCATCGGTCGCGATCCGGTCGTAGAGTCCGGCGTATCGGGTGTAAAACGCCGCCGCATCGCGTCCACTCATACCCGTCCGTGTGGCCTCGTCGGGCTAAACGTCGTCGCCGATCGGTCGTGATCGATGTCCGTGTCCGTCGTCTGATGTCTGTGTCTGTCGTCCGAAGTCAGGATCCGTCGTTCGAGATCGGTGTCCGTCCCCGAGGTCGGCCTCTCACCACTCACTCGCGGTCGACACCGAACTCGTCGTCGATGGTCCAGCTGTCGCCGTCGGGCGACTCGAAGACGAGCCGGTCGGGGCACACCGTTGTCTTCCACGACATCAGCTCTGCGAACCGGTCCCAACCAGGGACGAGGCCGTGTTCTGTAACGTAGCTGGCGACCGGGTCTCGGTCTGCGACCGCGTGAAGCGGATGAGTCACACGACGCTGCCCGCAGTGGTCACACGAGAGTTGAACCAGCCCATCGTGTGTGAACCAGTCGGAGCTGCGCGTCTCGTCGTCCGCCGAATCGACCGCAGGTTTGGACTCGAACCGCATCGTCACGTTTCGGCCACACTCCGGACAAACGCCGGCCGCCATCGTCCGTATTTCTTGATCGACCAGCAGGTGAACCCGATTGAACGCCGTTCCGATCTCGACCTCCTCGACGCCAGAAGGCGGATACGCGAGCGCGGTGAGCGTCCCCGGCGGAACCAACTCGTGGTCGATCAGCCCCTCACAGTCCGGACAGCGAGTGATCAGGTATCCACGCTCGTAGAACGCCTCGACGCCCGCTCCGCAGCGATAGCATTCGGCATCTACCCGTTCGGGCTCGACGCTCACGTCCTCCGTGAGCGACCCCCGCCTCCGGAGCCGAACCACCTCGCGTCCGGGCTCGGTGAGTCGGTAGCCGTCGTCAGTACTGGTGACGAACCGGTCGACCAGCCGGTTGAGGTGGTAGCTGAACCGACCGCTGTCCGCAACACCGACATCGGACTTGATAGTCGAGTACGCCGCGCTGCCCGCGAGCGGCCCCGGTTCAACGGTCCGTTCGTACAGAGAATCGAGGATAGCGAGTCTGACCTCGCTATTGAGAGCAGCGAACGCGAGCGCGTCCTCGGATCGGCTCGCGTCATCACTATCCATTGTGTGCTTGGTACAGCAGTACGGGTTTAGGTATTTCGTTTTAATTGACATTTGTTGGCCGGGAGTGACACGTCACGTTTCGACGAGCGTACTCGTCCCCGGATTTGACCGCAATTCGGCCCGTATGCCGCACGTATCTCCAATTCATCGTTTTCGATCGTGTTCAACTCGACCGTATGGCTTTTTCCGGGGCTCCGTCGAATCGGAGGTATGCGCAACGCAAAGATCGTCTGTACTCTCGGTCCGGCGTCCGACGACCGGGACTCGATCCACGATCTCGCGACCGCCGGCATGTCGGTCGCCAGACTCAATGCCAGCCACGGCACGACGGCACACCGCGAAGAGGTCATCGAGCGCGTCCGTGATGTCGACGACGCGATCGAGGATCCTCTCGCTGTGATGGTCGATCTGAAAGGTCCCGAGGTCCGGACTGCGGAGATCGACGACCCGATCTCACTCGTGACCGGATCCGAGGTGACGTTTCTTCCGGGCGACGAGGCAACGCCCGACCGCGTCGGACTGACACACTCCATCGCGGCGGCGAGCCCCGGCGACCTCGTTCTCCTCGCTGACGGCCGGATCGAGTGTCGAGTCGAGCGAATCGACGGCGACTCGGTCGTTGCCACCGTCGTCTCCGGTGGAAAACTCGGCTCCCGGAAGGGGGTTAACTTGCCTGGCGTCGACATCGATGTCGATCTCGTCACGCCCAAAGACGAGGACGAACTCCGACTGGCGGCCCGCGCCGACGCCGACTTCGTCGCCGCCTCCTTCGTCCGCGACGGCGACGATGTCTACCGAATCGCCGACCTACTCGAGGAGTACGGCGGCGACGACATTCCCGTGATCGCGAAAATAGAGCGTGTGGGAGCCGTCGACAATCTGGACGGGATCGTCGACGCCGCGGACGGCGTGATGGTCGCGCGTGGCGACCTCGGCGTCGAGTGCCCGCTCGAAGACGTGCCGATGATACAGAAACGGATCATCCGAGCCTGCGTCAACGCCGGCGTCCCCGTGATCACGGCGACGGAGATGCTCGACTCGATGGTCCACTCGCGCCGGCCAACCCGTGCTGAGGCCTCCGATGTCGCCAACGCGGTCCTTGACGGGACTGACGCGGTGATGCTGTCGGGTGAGACCGCGATCGGCGACCACCCGGTGCGGGTCGTCGAGACGATGGACCGAATCGTCCGTGAGGTCGAAACCAGCGAGGAGTACGCCGAAACCCGTGAACAGCGGGTGCCGACTGCCGCCGAGGGGTCTCGGACAGAGGCGCTTGCGCGCTCCGCGCGATACCTCGCCCGCGACATTGGCGCGTCGACAGTCGTCGCGGTCTCGGAGTCCGGCTTTACCGCGCGAAAGACCGCGATGTTCCGTCCCGGGGTTCCGGTCGTCGCGACCACCCCAGACGACCGCATCCGTCGACAGCTCGCGCTCTCGTGGGGAGTCCAGCCGGTAACAACCGAGTACGCGGCCGACATGGAAGCGGTCCTCGACAACGCGGTCGAGGCCGCCATCGACACCGGCGCAGCCGCCTCCGGTGACACACTCGTGGTCCTCTCGGGCATGCTGACCGAGCTTGAGGGAACGAACACCACGAACACGCTAAAGGTACACATCGCGGCCGAGACGGTTGTCACCGGAAAAGCCACCGTCGCCGGTCGGGTTGCCGGGCCGGTCTACCGGCTTGCCGACGGCGACCTCTCCGACGTTCCGGACGGAGCGGTTATCGCGCTCGGTGAGGGGTTCGACGACGAGTTCGACGGGAACGTGGACCGCATCGGCGGGATCATCGATGCCCGCCCCGGAATGACCGGGTATCCCGCGGTCGTCGCCCGCGAACTGGGCGTCCCGATGGTGTCGGGTGCGAACCTCCCGGACGATGTCGCTGACGGGACCACGCTCACCATCGACGGGGAGCGCGGCATCGTGTACGACGGGGATGTCGTCACGCCCGGGCGGCGACGATAACCCGCCGACGCGTCCGCCAGCCATTTATTATGACCACGCCTACCGCTCGGTATGAGCCGCGACAGCGACGAGGTCCGAAGCCGGGCGAACGAGGTCCGAGACTCCGGTGAGAGCGACGCGGACGCCGGAAGCGGGGACAACAACGCGGACGCCGGGATCGACGACGCGGAGGGCCCACCCGATGGTGCCGATGACTCACCAGACGGCGGAAGCGACGACGGCGAAAGCGAGTGGCGCTTCGACGTCGATGACGTCGGTCCCGACGGGGTAACGGAAGACACCGCGACCCCAACGACGGAGCCTATCGAGCCCGGCTCCATCGAGTTCGAACACGCGGCGTTCGTCGTCCTCGGCGTTGCGATCACGGTTGGTGTGCTGCTGTTCGGATTCTGAGTTTTTCAAGCCGGTCATGGGTCCACCACAACTTATTCACGTCGCGTCCGTACTGCCGGGTATGGACGTACTCCTACAGGCCGATCTGTTCGGCCCCGAGACGCTTCCTCTCCTGTTGTTGACGGCGGGGCTGCTGATCTCGATGGCCGAGGCGATCGCGCCGGGTGCGAACTTCATCGTCGTGGGGATCGCGCTCATCGGGGCTGGCCTCGCCGGAGTCGTGTTGGCGACGCTCGGTGTGGCGGGGACACTTCTCACCCTGTTGATGGCCGTGTTCACGCTCGTCTTCGGTGCGGCCGCCTTCTACGGCTACAACGAGTTCGACCTCTACGGCGGAAAGGGCCAACAACAAACCAGCGACAGCGACAGTTTAAAAGGACAGATGGGAACAGTCACAGAACGAGTGACCACGAGCGGCGGGCAGGTGAAGCTTCAGGACGGAGGATTTAATCCGTATTACTCGGCGCGCTCCATTGAGGGCACCATTGAGGAAGGCGAGGAGGTGATGGTCGTCGACCCCGGCGGCGGCAACGTCGTCACCGTCGAGTCGATGGGCTACGTCGAGGACGATATCGACCGCGAACTCGCCGCAGACCGGGCTCGAAAGGACGCAAAGGAGGCGTCAGACGAGGAGGCTCGGGCAGCAGACGCCGACCCAATTACTGATCGGGAAACCGAAACCGAACGCTCGGGATCGAACTGACT
>CAYRWH010000047.1:0-1159 GCA_964427935.1 uncultured Halobellus sp.
AGTATCCGACGACAAGTGTAATGATTAAGACCGCAAACGCAAGCGCGACCGAGAGTGCCTCGCTGCCACCGCTGTACTCGGCGGCACGGAAGCTAATTACCTCTCTGGAGACGGCGATGATCGCGGCGCTCACGACGATCTGGAGCACCGGCTCCTCCCGAGCGTACGCGATGAGCGTACGGTGAACCTCGACGATGATGAGAAGCAGAAGCACCGTATCGAGCAGTTCGACGACCGCAACCGGGTCAGTGAACCGACCAGTGACGAAGAGTTCGTACAGCGAGAGCAACATGTCGAACAGTCCGATGACGAAGAGGAACAACAGGAAGTACGCCGCACCAAGCACGAGCCACTGCATCGCAGTGACGGAGGGCTCGGTAATCTCTCTGAGATCTATCGGCATTCAAACGGTAGACACAGCCGGAGGTAAAATCAGTTGTGCCGAACCGTGTCGCGGTCGGACGGGCCGCCGCCAGCCGGAGTCGAACTCTCCCTGTCACCGGTCAGCGACTCAAGCAGGCTGACTGCGGTCACCTTCGCGAGCGGCTCGTTTGCGTTCCCGCAGTGAGGCGACTGGACGCAGGCTGGACAGCCGGACTCACAGCCACAGCCGTCGATGAGCCGAGCGGTTCGGCTAAATAGCTCTTCGGCCCGCTGGTGGCCACGACGCGTAAGACCCACACCACCGGGATAGCCGTCGTAGACGAACACCGCCGCTGAGTCGGTGTGCGGATGGTACGGTGTCGAGATCCCGCCGACATCGGCGCGGTCACACAGCAAGTGGAACGGAAACAGCGAGATGATCCCGTGTTCGGCCGCGTGGATCCCACCGTTGAATCCGTACTCGCCACCGATGCCAACGTCGTCTCCCAGCGTTCGCATCTCACCCTCGATATCCGCGGGAACCGGAAAGTACAGGGCTTTCGTTCGCAGGGTTGTCTCGGGGAGATCCACGGTCGATTCGCCGAGCGATTTTCCGGTCGCCGCGTCCTTCCGAACGAACCCTGTGATCTGCTCCGTCACAGTGACATCCGCGAACCGGACCGGCACGTCGGGTCGGGCCGGCAGCGTCCGCTCCGCAAGATCCTCGTTCACGACCATCTCTTTCTCGGAGAGCACCTGCGTGTAGTAGTCCGCCCACGAGGTGTCCAACTCCGCA
>CAYRWH010000047.1:1259-10427 GCA_964427935.1 uncultured Halobellus sp.
CGCCGCTGGAGAACCCCGTCGTCGGTCAGGTCGGCGACGATCCCCGGGAACGACTCCCCGAAACACGCCTCGTCGGCGGGCGAGAGCCAGCGCTCGTCGGCCGCACATGCGACGTGTTTCGGAAGCAGTTGGTCGTTCTCGGGGTCACAGATTGCGTCTTCCGGCGGGGCCTCGAAGAAGTCCGAAGGATGGTTCATAAGGTACTGGTCGAGACCGTCCTCGCCGCCGACCATGACGACGAGTGCTGGATCCGTCCCCCGCCCGGCACGGCCTGCCTGCTGGAATGCTGACATTCGGGTTCCGGGGTAGCCGTCGAGGATTACAGCGTCCAATCCGCCCACGTCGACGCCGAGTTCGAGGGCGTTCGTCGACCAGACGCCCCGCAGACTCCCGTCGTGGAGGTTTGACTCTATCTCACGGCGAGTCTCGTCGTTCAGGGCCGCCTGATACGCGCCGACGTTCGCAGCGAGGTCGTGGTTCCCGCGGCTCCGAAGTTCGCTCGCGCTGTCGGTCGCGTACTGTTCTGCGGTCTGTCGCGCACGCGTGAACGTCAGCGTCTGTCGACCGCTCTCCACGAGGTCGACGAACAGCCGTTTACTTTCCGTATGACTCGACTTCCGCCGACCGCTTTCCTTGTTCGTCCGTTCCGCGAACGCCTCGTCGTACTCCGGTGGATTCCAGAGTACCCAGTCACGGGGACCGCGCCCGGAGGTGTCCTCGTCGACGAGGGTGATTCCCTCGGAGTCACGGCCGGTGACGGTCGCGACGTGCTCGACTGGGTTGTTGATCGTCGCCGAACAGCTGATGTACGTCGGATCCGAGTCGAACCGCTCACAGGTTCGGGCGAGTCGCCGGAGGGTCATCGCCACCTGCGAGCCGAACACGCCACGGTAGCTGTGGACCTCGTCGATGACGACGTACTCCAACGAGGAAAAGAACCACTCCCAGAGCCGTCCAGCGTACGGCAACAGCGCGTAATGGAGCATGTCGGGGTTCGAGAGCAGGACGGTGGGGCGGGCGTCCCGAACGTCCCGCTTTTCGGTCCGCGAGAGCCGGCCCGTGTACGATTCGACGGACACGCGGCTGCCGAAGCCTAAGTCGTGGGCAAGTGCCGACAGCGACTCCTCTTGGTCGGCGATCAGCGCGTTCTGCGGGCCGATATACAGCGTCCGCCCGCCGTGATCCATCGCAGCCTCGAACGCCGGAACGGTGTACGCAAGCGACTTCCCGCTCGCGGTCTCGGTTGCGAGCACGACATCGTCGCCGTCGCGAACCGCCTCGATCGCTGTCGCTTGATGCTGGTAGAGGCGGTCGACGCCGCGGTCGTCGAGCGCGCCCGCCAGACGAGGTTCCACCTCGATGTCGGCGAACTCGGGGTCCCGTGCCGGAAGGCGACGATGCTCGGTGATCTGTCCCTCGTAGAAGGGTCGATTCCGGAGCCAGTCGATGGCGTCTGCCACGTCACTCAGCTACGGGAGCGACGGTTCTAACGGTTATGGTCCGGCCGGTGTGCGCGCAGTTGCCAGCGAAGAGGCCATTCCCTCGCTTCATCGCGTCGACCCCCAAGTCACGACTCAGTGAGGGTGTTCCAGAGCGCACGCTGCGCCCGGTAGAGGGTGTAGGCGACCGAGAGACAGACGAACGCAACGCCTACCGCGGCGGCGGCAAGCACGGGACCGGACGCCGGCTGTTTCAGCTCTCTCCCGGTTTCACAGTTCCCGCACCCATCCTCTCCGCAGTTCCCGCACCCGGGGAGATCCGAGTCACCGGTGGCAGTCGTGTCGCCGGTATCGACCGTCTCTGTGGCCACACCAGTGGTGTCAGTCACGTCGGTTGCGTCGGCCGTGGGTATGTCGTCAGTGGCCTCGACATCGACTGAGATGTCGGTATTTCGAGCACCGTGAGACGAATCACCTTCGGCCGCGGCCGGGTCATTTCCGTGTTCTGGCTGGGCTTCGGTCGAAGCCCCGCCGGCGTGTGTTAGTTCTTCGGGATCGGTGGGCGCAGTACCGGACTCGTCACTCCGGACATCCGCCTCGTCGAACAGCTGTGGGGCGTGCGTGCGAAGCGCGTCCAGCCCGCGCTCTATCTCCTCACGGTCCTCGTGGCCAACCGCGAACGCCGCGAGGTCCTCAACCATCGCCTTCGCGCGCTCCTGGTGGTCGGTCTCCACGTAGCTTCGGGCCGCATCGAACATCGCTCGCCCGAGCCAGTGCTCGAAGACAGGGTTATCGTGCTGCTGTTCGAGGTCTTCGAGGCGTTCGAGCGCGTCCTCGCCGGCAGCCACGTCACCCTCGAAAAAGGACGCCCGCGCGGAGAAGAACGTCGCCACCGCACACCACGTCGCGGTCGACGGGGTCGACAGCCGGTCGTGATGCTCGGCGGTCACGTCGGCCCAGTGGTCGACGCGGCTCGGCTCGGCGGCCTCGAAGCTCGCTCGCGTCGCGTTCGCCGTCGCGACCGGCAACCAACGAAGCACCGACTCCTCCTGTGCGGGGTACCGGTCCGCGAGGGCCTCAATTCGCCCGATCCGGTCTTCGATGGCGTCTACGTCGGTCCGCTCGGCGTCCGCGTTCGTCCGCCCGGCGAGAACGCCCGCGAGCCCTGCGGCGACCGCTCCGTCGGGGTGGTCTCCAAACAGCTCCTCCGCACGGGCGAGCCGGTCGGGTTCGGGCTCGTCACCGAGGTATCGCTCCGCGTGAGCGTACGCCCGCAACAGCGAGGCGGCGACATCCGGCTCCTGATGGGCGTCGTACACCGTTTCGATCCGCTCCACGAGTGGACCAATCCGGTCGCGGCGGTCGCCCTTCGCATTCGCGTGGATCGTCTCGGCCGTCGCCCGGGCCAGCGGCGCTGCGATCGCCGCTTCGGGACGGCGGTCGTACAGCGACGCTATTCGGTCACGATACGCCGCAAGCCGGTCCGGATCGATCGCGGTCTCGTACACGTGTTCGCGACCGCGAACGCTCGTCGCGTTCGCGAGCGCGACCGCAAGATGAACCTCGACATCGACGGGGTCGTCCGCGCCGCTGCGTCCGAGACGGTCCAACCGCTCGATCATCTCGGCCTCCGCGTCGAACTCGCCACGGTTCCCGTAGGCGTCGGCGAGTGCGACCAGCGCGTCCGTCAGCCGTGCCCGGTCGTCGTCGTCCATCTCGTCCGGCGTCGTCGCGTCGAACGCCTCGACGCGCCGTTCGAGTTCACCGACGGATCGCGTGTCAGTTGTCACCATGTTCGTTGCTTCGAGATTGGGATGAAGGAACCTAAACGATCGCTTTCGAGCGACCCCGCGGGCGACGGAGCTACGGCGACTCGCCGTTTCGATGTGGGGGCCTCTCGCCCGCGCTCTGTCGCAGCGCCGACCCCTCGGGGGCGGTCGTGCCGGCGGGTTCAACGGGGCCCTCACGGACAAGTGGAGGCCAGCGGACTTCGGTCGCAGCCGGATCGTCGAGCGGGAGCTCCATCCGGAGGTCACCGTTCCGCTCGACTGTTCGGAACCCGACCTCGTCGTAGACAGTTCGTGCGACGTGGTTCCCTGTCTCGACGTGTAACACGAGCGCCTCACGGTCCCCCGCTGCGGCGTCCGCGATCAGCTGGCGACAGAGCTCGGTTCCAACGCCCCGGCCCTGCGCGTCAGGGTGAACGAACACCGCAATCTCCGGGCAGTCGGCGTCGAGGGGTGTGTACACCGCATGGCCTCGAACACGACCGTTCCGCTCGGCGAGGACGTTGCTGCCGTCCGCAAGCAGGGAGTCGACCCAGTCAACTCGCCGATCGGGGTTGGCCGGCGGAATCCCCTGTGCGCGGTCGGCGGTGCCGAACGCCTCGTACATCTCGAGGAGTCGGTCGGCGTCGTCCGAGTCGGCGAATTCGACGGTCCACGCGTCACCGCGCTTGTCGATGAACCGGGGACACCGCGGAGGACAGTGGATCGTCCCCTCGCACTCGCTGCCGTTCCACCCGTCACAGGCAACGTCCGGCGTATCGGCGTCCATACGCGAGTGTCTGTTTCGTACCCTGTTATACCCTGACAACCAGTTTCACTCGGTGGGAACGCCGCCGGTCGGGACAGTCGATCGACGAGCGTCGATGGTCAGCGTCCGCGTCGCCTGAGGCGGTCCAATATCCCGTCACTGGTGCCGGGGTCGGTGTGTTCTGTACGCGGCTCTGGTTCTCCGTCGTTCCACGCCATGAGCCGAGGACGGTCCTCCAAGACGAGATACGTGTTCTCGCTGTCCAGCCATGCGCCGCTGTTTGCGACGTTGGTGTCCGGTTTAATACCGGCACAGTGGGTGTGACCGATACAGAGCCAATCGGTGTCTGGACGGTCGGCGACGTACTGTCCGGCGGACCCAGGCTGTTCGTCGAGGTCGTGGTCTCCACATCGATCCATCTTCCCTAGTCTGTCTGCCCACGTTCCATGGCTCACCCGGTCCGTCGCGAGCTTCAAGAGCGCGTGAAACATCTCGGTAACGCCGTCGACTTCACTGAAAAGTGCCCACTTCTCACTGAACGTCGCGCCGATCGAGTCGGTGCTGATCACGGCCAATTTGTCGAAGTACCACTCGTCCTGTACTGGGTCGAATTGATGGCCGTGCATGAACGTGTACGTCGTTCCATCAGTCGAAATCGTCAGCTGTTCCGGGTACTCAGAGTCGTAATACGCTTTTTCGCCACGACCACCGGCAACCTCCAGATCCTTCCGTGCGTACCAGTCGTGGTTTCCGAGCACGTAATGAACCTCGATCCCGGCGTCTCGAAGCTCCCGTAACCGGGTGAACACGTCGTAGTTCTCCCGTGTCAGCGTGCGCATGTCGCGCCGCCAGAAATCCTCGATGTCGCCGTTGAGAACCAGGTGTGTCGGCTGGAGGTCATCCCGAAGATATTTGAGGAACTGTTTGAATTCGTCTCGGTCCGGATCGATCGAATCGAGGTGTGCTGTCCCGAGATGTGTGTCCGACACGGCGACTATCATGGGTACACCAGCTGGATGACTGTTCTCATCAGATAAATAACTACACCGCCGATCCGATGAACGGCGTGATGATACCGCCGCAAACCCGCGGTGTCACTCCCGTATCAGGACGATTCCGTCGCGGAACACGGCGTGGTTCGGGAGGACGTGCTCGCCGTCGTCAGTCTCAATGTGGGTGACGAACAGGTCGACTTCCTGTACAATCCCCCGCTGGCCCGCCACCCGGACCTTGTCGCCGATGCCGTACGGCTGCCGAAGGAGGAGAAAGACGCCGGCTGCGGCGGCCGCGAGCAGGTCTTTCGTCGCTAGGGCGGTCAACACGACGAGCGCGAGGGCGTATGCTCCAAGCAACACCACGAGCGCGAACGTCTGGACACCGACCTGTGCGAGCGCGATGAGCGCCGCAACGTAGACGACGCTGTACTTGACGAGCGACGGAATAACGCTCACTTCAGGGAGTTTGATCTCGCGAAGCCGCTCGGCGGCCAGAAGCTCTGCCTTATCGCCGACGACGACGCCAACGATGAGGACGATGATCGCGACGAACAGCCGCGGGATGAAGGAAGCCAGATCCGCCCAGAACAGTTCGGCGTACTGGATTTCTGCCACGCTGAACGCGACGACGACGGTGACTGCGACGATGAAGTACGCGGACAGCTTCGCCACGATCCGGACCGTCGAGGTGCCGAACTCTCGGGCGGTACGCTCGAACGCCGTCCCCTCGATCGCCTCCGGGACTCCCGCCCGCTTCAACAGCCGCCGGTTGAGGGCTCCGACGAGATACGCCAGGACGACGCCGACGACGAACACAAACAGCGCGAGCCAGATCCGGTCGGGGACCGCGTTCAGGAACTCAAAGGGGGTCTGGCCCGGTATGAGACGCCCGGCGGTGGCCGTCACGGTTGGGAGAACGGCGAACGACCCGGTCATCAGTACTCCTCCGGATCGATCTCCAGAACCAGTGAGCCACCCTTGAACGCCCGGACGAGTCCGTCGGACTCGGAGAGGACGATGGCCGTCGCGTTCGTGTCACGGGTGATCGCCCCGCCGGCCATGTGCCGTGCGCCGAGTCCCTTCGGGATGTCGACGCCCTCGGCGGCGGGTTCGAGGTAGCGGTACGCCGAAACGATCTTTCCGGAATCGGAGACGACGAACGCGCCGTCGAGCCGTGAGAACTCCTTGAGCATGACGTTCACGATGGGGTCACCGACGTGGACGTGGGACTTCTCGAAGGGGTTGTACGACAGCGCACGCGATTTGTTCATCACCTTGCCGGCGTCGCCAACGACGAACAGCGCCCCGACGGGCTTCCCCTTTTGTCCCTTCTTTCCGAGTTCGATCGCAACCTCGAACACGTCCCGGATGACGCCGGGATCGGCACGGGAGTTGACGAACAGGTCGTAGATGCCGGAGTTCGCCGTTTCGTCGACGGTGACACGAATGATCGCGTCAGACTCGCCCTCGAACACGGAAGCGACACAGACGATCTCGTCGCCCTCAGAGACGAGCGAGGCGTCCATCGCCCCCTCGATTCCGAACCGGATCCGGTCGCGGACGTTTCGGAAGGGGAGCGGAAGTTCGACGAACGCCTCCGCGCCGACGTCGTCGTCGGGGGCGGCGACGATGAGATCCGTGTCGTCAGCATCGTCGCCGGTGAATCGCTCGTAAAACGAGGCGGTCGGCGAGAACAGGATCACTGCGTCGGCGTCCTCGACGAGGTCAGCCAAGTGGTCGGTGAGCGACGCCATTGACCTGAACGGACTCTCGCGTGACGTATAATCGTTGTGACGTGTCGTACGTGCGTCTGACGCGTGTCCCGCGAGTGACGCCGACCCCTCGCGGTTCGCTTTTATATATCACGCCCGTCAGTCGGAACGAGATGGCGACCCGAGACGCGTTGTGGGCGTATCGCGACCGGTTCGGCGATGCGTTCGGACGGACCTACTTCCGCCGGTTCGGGCCGGGCGTCGCCTCCAGCGTCGGCCTTGGGACGTACTTCGGGGAACCGACCGACGCGGTAGACGAGGCGTATCGTCGGGTCGCTCGCCTCGCGATACGGTCCGGCGTGAACCACCTCGATACGGCCGTCAACTACCGGTGTGGCCGGTCGGAGCGCGTCGTCGGTGAGGCGGTTCGGGAGGCGACTCAAGAGTCGAGGGTCGATCGTGAGGCGGTCGTCGTCGCCACGAAAGGTGGTTTCCTCCCCTTCGACGGCGAGCGGCCGGACGACCCGGCCCGGTACGTTCGCGAACGGTTCGTCCAGCCGGGAATCGTCGACCCCGCGGATCTCGCCGGCGGCCACTGTCTCGCGCCCGACTATCTGGAGTGGTCGCTCGACCGCTCGTTGGATCGCCTGGGGCTCGACACCGTCGACTGTTACTACGTTCACAACCCCGAGGCCCAACTCGCCGACCGCTCCCGATCCGACGTGTACGACCTGCTGGAGGCGGCGTTCAAGCGGCTGGAGCAACGGCGGATGGCAGGCGATATCGGACAGTACGGGATCGCGACGTGGCGAGCGTTCAGAGTGCCTGAGGACCACGAGGCGTACCTGTCGCTCCGAGAGGTGCTTGCGCGCGCCGAGGCCGCGGGGCGGTCGGTCGGTCCCGACGACGACCACGGGTTCGCGGCGGTCCAACTCCCGTTTACTATCCGGATGGCGGACGCGTTCACGCGGGCGAATCAGCGTCCGCCCGACGATCCCGAGGGTGATCCGATATCGACGCTGGCGTTCGCTCACGAGGCGGGGCTCTCGGTCGTCACGAGTGCGAGTATCGGACAGGGCGAGCTGTCGAACGCGGACGCGATCCCTGCGGGCGTGTACGACCGGCTCGCGGGTGATACGCCGGCCCAGCGCGCGCTCAACTTCGCACGCAGCGCACCGGCCGTGACCTGCTCGCTCGTCGGGACAACGGACCCGGAACACCTCCGAGAGAACGTCGCTGCGGGCACGTTCGACCCCCTCGGCGCGTCCGCGTTCGACGCGGTGTTCGAGTGACCGCCCGTCGATCCGCCGCCGGTCGTCGCCGGCTCGCGACTATTTAAAAAGTGAGTCGCCGCCCAGCAACGTCATATAAAGGGTCCGCCTACCGCAGTTCCTTAAACCGGGCATCACACTCGGGACAGAGCCGCACGGAGAACACCTCGTCCGGGTCGTTCTTCTTTTTAAGTACCTTGTCGCAGTCCGCGCAGTTCAGCCGCTCGTAGGTGTCCTTGAACAGGTCACCGTCCCGTAGCGCTTTGCGCGTTGATTTCATACCGCCGCCTTCGGTAGCGGCGGGTATAAAAACCCCGTACGACGCGCGTCGGACTCGTCAGACGCGGCCATCGTTTCGGCGTCCCGCGCCGGATTCGCAACGCTTGTGACCGTCCGCCGGAAACCGTGAGCGTGTCACGGACCCGGCTGTTCGGCTCGCTGTGTGGGTTGGTGTTCCTCGTCAACTTCGCGCGGGTCGTGTTCGCGCCGCTGGTTGGCGAGTTTATCGACGAGTTCACGATCCGGGAGGGGACTGCGGGACTGATCGTCACCCTCGCGTGGCTCGGCTCCGCCTCGCCACGGATCCCGACCGGCTGGGCGCTCACACGGTTCTCGCGGGTCTCGGTCGTGATCGTTTCCGGCGTCACGCTCACCGTCGGCGCGCTCGGCGTCGCGCTCGCACCGGGCGTCCCCACGCTCATGGTCGCCGCGTTCGTGGTCGGTAGCGCCTCCGGCGTCTACTTCGTCGCGGCCAACCCGTTCGTTTCGGAGCTGTTTCCCGACCGAGTCGGGCGAGTGATGGGCGTTCACGGGATGGCGAGCCAACTCGCCGCGGTCGCGGCCGCCCCCGTCGTCACGGTCACGCTCTGGTACGACTGGCGGTACGCCTTTTATGGGCTGGCGCTTGCGGCCGCGCTCACGACGGTTCTCTTCGTCGCGCTCGCCCGCCGTACCGACCTTCCGACTGCCGGCACGAGCGACACCGATTTTATCGCCGGCGCGCGCTCCGAGTGGAAACTGATCGCCGCGGGCGTGGTCCTCCTCGGACTGACGAGTTTCGTCTGGCAGGGGCTGTTCAACTTCTATGAGCTCTACATGATCGACAAAGGCCTCGACCCGGCGACCGCCCGCAACCTGCTCACCGTCATCTTCGCTGCGGGAGTCCCCGCGTTCCTCGTCTCCGGCGACCTGGCTGACCGTCTCCCCCACGTTCCGT
>CAYRWH010000048.1:0-10385 GCA_964427935.1 uncultured Halobellus sp.
ATCCTCTCGAAGGAGAAGGGTGAACACTTCCACGACTTCGACGTCCCCGCGGACGCCGAGCGCGTACTCGGATCGCTCGTCGACGACGAGTAAGTGGCGGGAATCCGAGCCAAAACCCCACCCGAGGGTCGTGGCGGTAGTCGCGTGCGCTCGGAGCCGTCGGATTGGAGCATCCGTTTTTAAGTCTGAGCCAATATAAAATCCGACATGGATATCGGGGTAACGGTCGGCGTCGACGTCGATCGGGCGGCCTCGTCGCCGGCGGCGTTCGATTTCGTAGAGCTCGGGGTCGGAGCATCGAGCCTGCCACCGGAGTCGATCGACCCTGATCGGCTCGATCGGGCGCTCGACGGCCGCGACCTGCTCGTTCACCTGCCGTACAGCCAGCTGTTGACGAGCTACGCCGACGAGGTGAACGACGCCATCGTCGCGTACCAGCGCCGGCTCCTCCAAGCGGTCGGCGACCTCGGCGCGGAGAAGGCGGTGTTACACGCCACCTCCGCCGACCGCGACGACATCGACTTCCGCGACGTTGCCGCGGACCAGCTCGCCCGGGTCACCGACGCGGGACGCGAGGCGGGCGTCGAGGTCGTCGTCGAAAACGTCGGCCATCAGCACAAGGGGCTCCAGCTGTCCGTACTCGGCGATATCGCCCGCGAAACCGACACTCCAATCTGTTTCGATGTCGGGCACGCCTACATGGAGGGCGGGGACAAGGCGATACGGCGGTTCCTTCGGAGTCACGGCGACCGCGTCTCACACCTCCACTGCCACGATGTGCGCCGCCGCGGCGACACCCACATCCCGGTCGGTGCGGGGGAAATCGATTACGAAGCGTTCAGCGCCGAAATCGACGGATTCGACGGTACTGTCGCGCTAGAAGTGTTTACAGACGACGACGCACTGCTCCTCGATTCCGCTTCACGAGTGGCCACCCACCTCGGCGCGGAGTGGTGAATCGACCGTCGTCGCCCGAATCCGTCCCTACGTTTCACTCTCACCGTCGTCGGACTGCCCCTCGTCGTTCTCATCGTCTGCCGACGGGTCGGCGTCGGTGGCGTCGTCGTCGCGTTCGACCGCGTCGAGCTGTCGTTTGATCGAGTCGAGTTCGGACTCGACATCGACCTCTGGACGGTTGTCGGCCGCATCGGTCGATGCCGTTCCCTCGTCGCCCCCGCCGGATTGGTTGCCCGCGTCGCCCCCACGATGCTCATCTGGGTCAGTCACGTCGATGTGGACCGCGTCGTCGCGATGCCGATCGGTTCGGCCGGACTCTTGTCGGTCGGGTCGGCTGTCTCGTTGGGTTCGACCGCCCACGTCTCGGCTGCGGTCGTCACGCCGGCCGCGGTCATCACGCCGGCCGCGGTCATCACGCCGGCCGCGGTCATCACGACCACGCCGACCCGGTCGCCGCGCGTCGTCGGCCTGCCGGCGGCTCTCTTCGATCCGAGCTTCGATGTCCGCGGTCAGTTCGCGGGCATCCTCGATGATCGAACGGGAGGCAGCTTCTTCCGGAAGGTCGGCCTCGGCGAGCGCGGTCCGAAGCTCGGAGAGCGAGCGCGCGAGCCCATTCGCTGCCCCGTCGCGGACATCCGCGAGCCGTCCCGTGGTCGCGTCCGTATCGGTACGGAGGTCGCTCTTCGGGTCAAGCAGTCTGAGCGCCCCCTGGACCAGCTTCAGCGACGTGATTGTCGTCTCTAACAGGGCGATCACCGTCGGTATCGTGTACTGTTCGGTGAACCGAACGAGCTCTGATAGTCGCGGCGGCTGCGGGAGATCCGAAGAGCGGTCGCGCCGGCGACTCGGTTCCCGACGTGACTCTGGCCTGCTGTCCGACTCGTCGGTCCGGCGCGGTCCGGGCTGCCGTCGGTCACGTTCGCTGGCCCGGAGATCGGCACGGAGTTCGGAGAGGACGCCCTCGAGTTCGTCGAGACGGTCCTCAAGGTCGTCGTCGCGCGGTCTGTCGCGGGAACTCATACCCACGTGTACGGGACGCGGAGGTAAAAAGCCCGTTAGAACCCCTCCCGGAGGAACGTCTGCCGAGGTGGAAACAAGCTATTCAGCTCGTCGACGAGGCTGTCAACAGCGTCGGCATCGTTGGGGGCCACGTCCCGCACCGTGAGGTCGCCGTACGCAGCCGCCTCCCGAACCGAGTGATACCCGGCGTACAGCTGCGACAGCGTTCCGATTCCCACAGTCACGTCGGCGTCCGTGGTCGCCTCGACGGTGTCGTTGGGAGCCGTCTCGGCGGTGTCGGAGGAGTCGGTACGCTCCGTCGTGTCGACCGACACGGAACTCTCCGCGACATCGATCCGAAACGTCCGGTCGTTCCACGCGACGAGCGGGTCCGTGACCGCGAGCGTGAACCCAAAGTTGAGTGCCGGATCCGGATCGAGCACCTCGAACGCGCCGGCAACGTCGACGAGTCGGACCATCGGACCGGTCCGCGATTCGACGGTGACTGCTCGCGGGTCCGCGACCCGGTCTTGGAGGTTCGCGTCCGGCGGCGCGCGGATCCGGACCGCCCCAACCTGTGAGTCGTGATCGCGACAGAACCGAAGGACGTGGAGCCACGCCTCCTCGTCGGCGGTCGCAACGTCGGTGACGGTCATGACGGTTCCGTCGGCGTCCACACCGTCCGGGTCGTCGTCGAAGACGTACGACCAGAACGCCCGCAAGTCGCCGTCACGCTCCCAGCCGTACACGAACGGGTCCGTTTTCCAGCCCCGGAGGGTGCGCTCGCGCCACCACGCCTCCGTCTGCGCCATCGTGAAGTCGTACCGGTCCGCCATCGCCGACAACACGGACACTGCGGCCTCGTGATCGTCGGCAGAGAGACGGCGGAAGCGGCCCCGTTCGTCCTCGGTTGCGTTCTCCATCGCGTCGTCGACGAAGTCGAGCTGTTCCGGCGGAGTTGTGAGGTGTTGATACCGGCTCACCGCTTCCCACCCGTACTTCCGGTAAAAACCGTACTCGAAGGGCCACAGAATCGAGAGGTGAATTTCGTCGTCTCGGTGTTCCGCGAGCGACTCACGGAGGAGCCGTTCGATATTACCCTGCCGGCGATGTTCGGGCGGCGAGGCGACCGCGGAGAGACCAGCGACAGCACGGTCAGCACCGCGAACTCGGAGCGCAAACTCGTGGTGACCACACACCGCGACCGGTTCGTCGCCGTCGAACAGACCGCGGTAGTCGGCGAGATGTTCACGGTCATCGTCGTCGTCGTCGGGGTCGTAGGGGCCCTGTTCGGGAGAGAAGGCGTACCGCATGAACGCGCGGAACTCGTCGGTGCGCTCCTCGGGGAACGGTCGATACTCCATAGATCGATTCTTCGACGTGACGAAATAAACGTTCCTAGTCCGTGTGGTGGGTTGTCACCGTGCCGTGTGTGGGAGAGCCCGTGCGGTGTGGTAGCGGCGGAAACACTCCCGATCGTCTCCGATCCGTTTCGAGTCGGTTACGAGAATTGGCCACGGCGGTATTGGGTGGGCCACTCTACCTCCGCATCGAGCTCGTGAGCGGCTTCCAGCGGCCAATATGGGTTCCGCAACAGCTCCCGCCCGAGCGCGACGAGATCGGCCCGGTCGTTGCGGACGAGCGCGTCGGCGTGGGTCGGCTCGGTAATCCCGCCAACCGCGGCGACCGGAATCCCGGTCTCCTCCCGGATCGCTTCGGCGTACGGTACCTGATATCCCGGCCCGGTGCTCGGAAGCTCCTGATCCGGGTGGATCCCACCCCCAGAGACATCAATCAAGTCCGCGCCAGCGTCCTCCAGTAGCGGAGCGAGCCGGACGGAGTCGTCGATGTCCCACGACTCGCGGTCCGCGATCCAGTCGGTGGCGGAGATCCGGACGAAGACGGGCTTGTCGTCGGGCCAAACCGAACGGACCGCCTCGACCACCTCCCGAAGGAGTCGGGTCCGGCTCTCGAAGTCACCGCCGTACTCGTCGTTGCGGTCGTTCGTGATCGGCGAGAGGAACTGATGGAGCAAGTAGCCGTGTGCGGCGTGGACCTCGGCGATCTCGAATCCCGCGTCGAGCGCGCGCTCAGCGCCCGTTTGGAACGAGTCGATCACGCCTTCGATGTCGCTGGCGTCCATGCGCCGAGTCGTGGCCGGCTCGTCGCGGGGGTACGGCGTGTCGGTTGGCGCGATCGTCTCCCAGCCCTCGTCGTGTGAGGCGGGCAGCGCGTGGCTGCCGTCCGAGGGCGGTGCGTGTGAGGCCTTTCGCCCGGCGTGGGCCAGTTGGATTGCGGGCGTTGCGCCCTGCGACCGAACGAACGCCGTGATCGGTTCCAGCGCCTCGGCGTGCTCGTCGGACCAGATTCCGAGACAGCCGGGTGTGATACGACCGCGCGGCTCAACGGCCGTCGCCTCTGCCATCACGACCCCGACGCCACCGACGGCACGAGTTCCGAGGTGGATCCGGTGCCACTCGTCAGCCATCCCGTTATCAGCGGAATACTGACACATCGGTGACATCATGACACGGTTCCGAATCGTAGTGTCACGGAGAGTGAACGGCTCGAAAAGCGAGTCTGCCATCAACGCCTCTAACACCGCCGGGTATAAGTCGCCCTGATCCCCGGCGTGTATCACCGGAATCGCCGACTGAACACACGTCTAATCCGCACGGTGAATTTCTTTAGGCCGACCGAAACCTATAAGATCGCCGCACTCTGAGCGAAGGGCAATGAGTACCGGAGACGGCGTCGAACGGGACCCCGATGCGATGGAAGATGAGTACCCGACCGTAGCAGCCAGCCATACCTCCCCCGAGCGGACCGTCTTTGCCGAGCAGGGTAACACCGACGCCTGGATTGCGACTGACCTGACGGTCGATCTTGAGCCCTAATACGACTCACTCATCTGTATAGACGAACTGTGTCGTGTCCGTAGTGTCGGCTTTGACAGAACGGAGCGTGCGGTTTTAGACCACTGACTACCGAGGGGGACCATGGACGAAGCGGCGCTCCGAGCGGACATGATCGAGGGGCTCGAACACCAAATCGGCGAGCCGCTCGGCGCGTCCGTGCTCTCCGCGCTTCAGGCGGTCCCCAGAGAGCTGTTCGTCGACGACACCCCGTACGCAAATCGCGCAAGCGAGGAGGCGGGAACCCGTGCGCTCGCCCCGGCCACCGTGGCGCGGATGCTGACAGCGCTCGACGCCGACGAGGGAGACGAGGTGCTGCTCGTCGGTGCCGGCATCGGGTACACCGTGGCGATGCTCTCGGAAATTGTCGGCCCGCGACACGTACACGCCGTCGATATCGACCGCAACGCGGTCACGGTCGCCCGGTCGAATCTCGACGATGCCGGCTATGGGGCCGCCCTTGTCGACCGACGGGACGGTGCGGGGGGGCTTCCGGAGTACGCCCCGTACGACCGGATCCTCGTCGAGGCGGCCGTCGTCACCCCACCGCGAGCGCTCCGAGAGCAACTCGCTGACGGCGGTCGGATCGTGTATCCCCGCGGCTCCGCGGAACAGACAATCGTCGCCGTAGAGCGGGACGCAGGCGGCTCAGGAAGAGCCGCCGCCACGGAGCAGAACGCACCCCCAAGTTCGCACACCGCCGGGAGCGACACGGACCGATCCCCGAACGACCCCGCACCGGACGGCTTCCGAACCGTCGAGACTGCCGGGCCAGTTCGGCTCAAGCCGATGCTCGTCGACGGCGAGCAGGCGGGGGTTGAGCGCAACCGAACCCGCCGCGAGGACGCCGAAATCGAACGACAGGGTCACTTCGCACGGACCGGCTGGGAACAGGAGTGGATCGATTGGGACGACCGGATCTAGTCATCGACCACGAGCACTGCCGTGTTCTCCCGTTCGTCGACGTAGTCACTCCCGGCCGGCGGCTTGATATCTATCGAGAGCGTGCCGTCCGCCTGATTCGGGCCGAGCTCAGGACTAACACTCACTGTTGCGATCCCGTCTTCGTCCGTCGTTGCCGTCGCGGGACCGTCGATCCGTGCCGATCCGCTGCGAACGATCACCGTCGCGTCGGAGACGTGGCCGCCGTCGGGGTCCACGACCGCCACGTCGATTGCCTGTGATCCCGTCGATGTCACCTCCGGTTCCGGCTGCGCGTCAAGTTCCGTCGCCGCGAGCCCGTCGATGCTGCCTATCATACCCATCATTACGCTGAGACTCGCCACGCCGACGACCAGAGCGATCACTAGTCTGACCGGCAATCCCTCGATCGCGCGGCGGTCGGCGATGAACGATCCGTCGGTACCACAAGCGGCCGATCTGCTGTCAAGCATACGACCCGGTGGCCGCGGCATTGTTTATAAAAAGTCGGCCGTTGGCTGGGCGATAATTTATATCCGATATCGCAGCGATCCGTCGTATGAACGTACTCGGACGTGAGAGCGAGGACACCGAGTTACCGACGGTTCAGTTCGGATCCTTCCTCGCGCGGGACGGGAGCAACGGGGCGAGAGTCGGCCTCGATGTCGATTCACCGCACGCCGCCGTCGTCTTCGGGAAGCGTGGCACCGGGAAATCGTACACCCTCGGCGTCCTCGCTGAGGGACTCGCCGACAGCCGGGGGGTCTCCCCGGTCATCGTCGATCCGATGGGTGTGTTCGGAGGGTTGACAGCGACCGGAGGGCGGGTCGTCGAGCCGACGGTTCGACCCGGATCGATTCCGCCAGCCGTCTGGCCGGATCTCGTCGGACTCGACCCAACGAGCGGTGCCGGAAGCCTCCTATGGCAAACCGTCGCGGACGTGACCGGCGACGACACGGGCCATGACAACAGTACGGTCGGCGACACAGACAAGCCGACTCCACCGTCGATGAACACGCTCCGTCGCTCCGTTTCCAACGTCGACGCCCCGGCCTCGACTCGGCGTACCGTCCAAAATCACCTCGGGTTAGCGGAGTCGTGGGGGATCTTTGACGCGGACGCACCGCCGGTGTCGTCGTTCGCGAACGACGGAACGCCAACCGTACTCGACCTCGCCGGCGTACCCGAAACCGCATCTGCCGGAGTCGTTCGCGCGGTCGCCAGAGGGCTCTACGACGCACGGATCAACGGCGAGGTCGACCGACTGCCGTGGCTGCTCGTCGACGAGGCACACGCCTTCTTTGGCGGCGTGGCGGATCCGGCGCTCCGGACGCTTCTGACTCGCGGGCGCTCGCCGGGCGTCTCACTCGTCTGTGCCACACAGCGTCCCGGAGCGCTACCGAGCGTTGCGGTCTCACAGTCGGACCTTCTCGTCGCGCACCGCCTCACTGCCGAACCAGATGTCGAACGTCTCGCAGAAGCGGAGGCGACGTATCTCGCCGGCGACCTCGCCTCCCGGCTGCCGACCGGAACCGGGGAAGCGCTCGTCGTCGACGACGCGACGGAGACCGCACATACCGTTCGGGTGCGTCGGAGGCGGACACCACACGAGGGAGGGAGCCCCACAGCAAGCGAGGTTGCTGTCGAGTGACCGTCGAACCAGATCCGAACTCGGGTGATCAGAAGCTACAAGATCCGCGACGGCGACGGTGAACTATGGAACGGACGCTCGTCGGTACAGGGCTCGTGGCGGCCGGCGGGTTTCTCGGTGCCGTGACGCGATACGGTATCGACGTTGCCACAGGGGACGTGACGGGAGTTGGGACGCTCCTCGTGAACGTCCTTGGGTCGTTCGTGCTCGGGCTGTTGGTGACGCAGGCGGTTAGTGTCCGGATCCGGTTGCTTGTCGGTACCGGATTCGTCTCCTCGTTCACGACGTACAGCACGTTCGCCGCCGACACGGTCGCGCTTGGAACGGTCACCGGGACGGGGTACGTGTTCGTCAGCTATGCTAGCGGGTTCCTCGCGGCAGTCGGGGGGCTTGCCGTCGGGAGGCGGCTGTGACGGAGCCGCTTGTGGCTGCGATAGCGGTCGGTCTCGGCGGTGCCGCGGGGGCCGTAAGTCGTCATGCGGTCGGTCTCACTATCGAGAGCCGGTGGTCGTTGGTTGTTGTCAACACGGTCGGGAGCTTCGCGCTCGGTGTCGTCATCGCGGCACCGGTCGGCTCAGTCGGGGCGCTCGCCGTCGGCGTTGGGTTCTGTGGCGCGTTCACCACGTTCTCGTCGTTCGCCGTCGAGACCGTCACCACCGCAGAGGCGGGCGAATGGGGAACGGCGACCGCATTCGCCGCACTCAATCTCGTGGCTGCGGTCGGCGCGCTCCTTGTTGGGTCCAGTTTGGTTCTCACGGCGGGTTGACGACCGGCGACGAGGAATTCGCTGAGAGGTGGTGAACCCGGTAGAGGCGAGCGATATGAGCCCGTGGAACGATAGGTACAGGAGGGCAGAGACACTACACTCGAACGTGACTGACGACGCCGACGGTTCGGACGCTACGGCAGCCACCGGTGGGACGGCAAATGGCCCCACAGACGGAACGGGGGACGCTCCCGTGAGCGAGGAGACTCCTCGCGGACCGAGAGCCGCGAGCGAGGTCGATTTCGCAGAGCTGTCGATTCCACAGCGGGTGTTCGTCGCTGCCGTCCAGAATCCGACCCGAGGAGTGGTGATCGTGGCGTTGTTCGCGTTCGCGTTCTCGTTTTATATTGCGTTCTGGATGGTGTTTCCACGGATCGCGGCCGCCTTTTCGGTGCTTGCTCTCGTTGTGAGCGTCGCTCTCGGCGGCGTGTACTACGGTTTCGATCGCTACGTCGACTGAGCGTCAACTGATTGGGAGTCGTCCGACCGAACCGCTCGTCGCCGCCGACCTCACGGATGCGGCTCGTAGAACTCACGGAGCGCACTCCCGAAGCGGTCCGCGAGCGTTGCGACCGCGTCACCGACGAGGATATCCCGGCCCTCAAAAGCGGGTTCGATCCGGGCTCCGAGCGCGACATCGCTCGCCGCGTCGCTCTCAAGGTACCCCCGGACCGTCGTGAATTCACGTTCGCGCTCGACCACGTATCGGTCTCCGTCGATGAACGGGCCGTACGTGTCGGGGTCGACATCGTCCGCGTACGACTCGTAAAAGCTCGCCGCGTGTTTCCGGACGGCGACCGGCGGTCCCTCGTGGCGCGTAACAGCCGGGCGCGTCGCCGTCTCGACCTCAGCGTACAGCGCCGCGCGCTCCGGTCCGTTGCGTCGTGATCCCGTCGCGGCCTCGGCTGGTGGTTCACCGTCGACTCGGTCCCCGCCGGGGTCGTCGTGTGCGTCATTAACCATCGCCTGCGCGCGGAGTACGTCGAAGCCGTGGTCGTCCAGTCCGCGGACGATGCCGTCGAGCGAGCGACGGAGCTGTGGCCACAGCTGGTCGTCGACGATATCGGGTGCGTCGAGAACGACGGCAACGGGGACGGCCTCACGTCTGTCGAGGTGATCCCGGACCTCAGTGGCATCGAGGGGGTCGGGTTCCGAGGGATGAAACAGCTCCTCACGCGGGGTCGCAAGTAGGTCGCGGGCGTAGTGTTGGAATCGCGCGAGGTTCGCGGCCGACAGAACCGCCGCGACGTTCCGCGTTGGATCAGTCGGGTCGACGACGACGAGCGCGTCGTCGAACGTGCGCTCGGCGTGACCCTCGGGGTCGAACTCCACCGGGGGGTGCCAACTGCGTGCGGACTCGACGAGCGGGACGAAGCCGCCGAGTTCTGCGACGAGAAGCTCCGTGAGGTAGCCGGAGAATCCCTCCGTCCGGAGGTCGCTTCCGTACGCGCCGATCCCCTTGAGAAACGCTTTTGCGAGGACGACATCGGCCGCGAGGTCGTCGTCGAGCCGCTCGGTGAGGTACGCGTCGTGGAACGGCGTGCGGTCGACCGCGGAGACCAGATCTCCAGCGGTGTCGACATCGTGGCACGGAACGAGGTCCACGTCGAATCCGTCGTAGACACCCTTCACGTAGGGATGTTCTGCGTACTCCTCGTGGCCGTCGGGGAGGACGGCGTGTCCGACCGCGAGCCCGTACTCCTCCAACTCCGTGCGGTCGAGGTCCGCCGGAAACCGCACAAACAGGTCGATATCGCGGTCGCCGGCGACCCACGTGCCGCGGGCGGTCGACCCGACTTGGACGACATCGGCCTCGACCGGGAGATCAGCTATCGCCTCGTGGGTCCGATCGGTCAGCGTCGCGGCGGTCGCGCGGAGTCGCTCGCGCTCCTCGGGTTCGGGGAGGACGCGCTCGCGGACGCGTGCCAGCACCGCGTCGAGTTCGGTCATGGCCGAGGTTCTCGCGGTCCGGCCGAAAACGTGTCGGTCGGACGGGTGGGTGTCGGGTCACCGGAGGGGAACCGGTCCGAGACGGTCGGTATCGACGGCGTGAGATCGGGAGTCACGTCGGGGTCGGGCGGAAACGAAAGCCCTATCAAAACAAGTCGAGTACTCCGAGTTGAGCCGAAGTAGCTCAGTTGGTAGAGCGCCTCGCTGTTAACGAGGCGGTCCCAGG
>CAYRWH010000049.1:0-10287 GCA_964427935.1 uncultured Halobellus sp.
GTAGATCATCTCGACGTCGTCGGCGAAGCGGTCGAGGATGTTCCGGCGCTTCTTTTTCATCGTCGGCGTGAGCAGATCGTTCTCCTCGGAGAACTCCTCGGGAACGAGTCGGAACTTTTTGATCTGCTCGTAGGACTCGAACTCCTCGTTCACGCGGTCGATCTCCTCCTGGAATCGCTCGCGGACGCGGTCGTCCCGGCAGATCGCCCGGCGGTCCTCCGGGAGGTCGATCCCCCGGGTGTCGGCCCACGACGCGACGCGCTCGAAGTTGGGAACCAACAGCGCTGAGACGAACTTCCGGGAGTCACCGAGAACGACACACTGTTCGACGAACTCGTTGGCGGCAAAGCGGTCTTCGATCGGTCCGGGCGCGACGTTTTTGCCGGTCGATAACACGAGCAACTGCTTGGCCCGCTCGCGGAACGCGATGTACCCGTCGGGACGCAGTTGGACAATATCACCGGTACGAAACCACGGATCGTCCGGGTTGCCGTCACGATCGGCAGGGGAAGTCCCGGCAGTGACAACCCCGTCAGGCAATCGTTCGGGCTCAGTGAACGCATCCGCGGTTGCGTCCGGTCGGTTCCAGTAGCCGTCCGTCACCTGTGGTCCGCGGACGAGGAGTTCGCCCACGTCACCCGGAACACCCGCAACCTCCTCGCCGACCATCGAACCGTCGATGGCGATTTCGGTGTCGACGACCGGCGGGCCGATGGTGCCTACTTTTGGCTCCTCTGGCGGGTTGACGCTGATGACAGGTGAGGTCTCCGTGAGTCCGTACCCCTCCAAGATCGGCAGGTCCATCGCGTGATACAGCGCACATAGCTCCGCCGACAACGACCCGCCGCCAGAAATGAAGAAATCGACGTTGCCGCCAATCGCCTCCCGGACAGACGAGAAGACGAGCGTGTCGGCAAGCGACCGCTTCGCGTCGAGCAGGACACCCGGATTCTCCGCCTCGTGGTGGCTCCGTCCCACTTCGACGGCCCACTCGAAGATCCGCTTTTTGACGCCCGATTCCGACGCCTGCTCCCGGATCGCGTCGTACAGCTTCTCGTACACGCGTGGAACGCTCGTCGTCGTTGTCGGCCGGACCAACTGGAAGTCGTCACGGAGCGTGTCAGGGCTCTCGGCGTAGCCGACCGTGGCGCCCGCCGCGAACATCATGTGGTGGCCCGCCATTCGCTCGAACACGTGTGCGAGCGGGAGGAACGACAGCGTCGTCGTCTCCGGAGAAATCCCCGGCGCGTCGGGGTCACGGTCCGGCCTGTCGGCGAACCGCTTGTAACACTGGTTGACGTTGGTGCGGAAGTTCGCGTGGGTGAGTCGAACGCCCTTCGGCTGCCCGGTGGTGCCGGAGGTATAGATGAGGCTGGCGAGGTCGTCGACATCGGTCGCGTCGATCCACGACTCGTACGTTGCCTCGTCGAATGCCGCCGCGCCGAGGTCATGTATCTCTCCGAGCGTATACACGAGGTCGGCGTCGTTGTCGTCGAGTTCTTCGGTGGTGACATCGTCCATCGAGACGACCGCATCCAACTCGTGAGAGAGGTCGTCGCGAACGGCGAGCACCTCGTCGAGAAGCGCCCGATTCTCAACGACCGCGACCGTCGCCTCCGGGTCTTCGAGGAGGTAGCGAAGTTGATCCGGCGACGAGGAGGCGTACACGGTCGTGACGACGCCGCCCGCCGCAAGCGCCGCGAAGTCGGTCTGTGCCCACTCCATGCGGGTCCCCGCGTAGATCGCCACTCGGGTGTCCGCCTCGACGCCGATCTCGCGGAACCCGGTGGCGAGGTGTCGTACGAGCGTTCGCATCTCCGCGTACGTGAGGTCGGCGTACGTTCCCTCTGCGGCGGCGTCGACGACCCCCGCCGTGACGAGCGACCGGTCGTAGATACCGCCCTTGTACTGCTGTGCGACACGGTCCGCGTTCCGTTCGGCGGACCGCTCGAACGTTCGAGGGAGCGTCTCGTGAGCGACGGCGTCGTCCACGAACTCGCGTTCAGCCTCCTGCCAAGTCATACCGACTGCGAACCCCCGAATCATCATAAACGATCCGGTAGTTGTTCGTTTGTTACGGGGATTCGGCCGTTGTCGCCCTCGCCACGGACCGTTCGCGCCGTATTCGTACTCCCCAGACACACGACACTCGGCGTCGGAGGGTCGTGGAACGGAGTGGAAAACGTCGGCAGACGTTGATACGGGTACTGTTGCGTTCCGTCGACGACTGGCCCGGACCGGTTCGACCGTCCGCTTGGGGCCGACGGAATCGAGTGAATGGGCCGGCAGGAGTTTTATATCCGGTTCGTTTCTATTCCTAGATATGTCAACAGAATCAAACACGGAGTACTCGGACTGGTACGGAACCCGGGGCGGGCGAGTGGTATACTGGGGACTCATTGTCGCGACCGTACTCGCGGTCGTGGTCTCGACGGCGGGGGTTCCCGGATTTCTCAACACGGTCGTGCCGGTACCGCTGCCCGACCCGGAAACAGCGATCCCACCGTACGTGTACTTGTTCGGCTTCCTTGGTGCGACCGTGTACGCGTTCACGACGTTCGCTCGCCGGTTCGACGACCACGGTCGATACCGGCTCAAGGTGCTCAGCCGCACCATCGCCGCGCTCCCTCTCGTCGCGGGGGTCTACCTCCTCGCGTTCGCGTTTCTGGGATTCGGGACCGAATCCACGATGACCGATGAGCCGGCGAGCGCCGTGGCCCGTGAGCGAGTCATTGCCGGACTCGTCTTCCTGGCCGGGCTCTACGTCAGCACGACGCTTGTGGCGCTCGAAGCCGTCGCTAACCGGCTTCTCGGGATCGATACGGGAGCCGGCGATCAGACTCAAAACGCGGATCAGGAGGCGGGACAAAACGGGACCGAGGACAGAACGGACAGCGACGACGGCGACGGGTCTGCGGACGCCAGCAGGTCTGCGGACGCCGCCGAGTCTGGGGACACAGCCGGATCCGACGAGGGTACGAGCGGTGACTCCCCGGACCGACGCGAGGCGTGACTCACTCGCCTCGACGAGGCGTCCACTCCGAGGGTTTAATTTCGGGAGCGCGCGAGAGGGTTGTGTGGACCCCGACCGGATCCCCGCGGAGTTCCCTGCGCCGTCGTTTCGCGGTACGCAGGAACAGGCGCTTGCGGACATACGCGACGCGTTTGCCGCCGGCAACGACGTAGTGTTGGTGCGTGCTCCGACTGGCAGCGGTAAGTCGCTGCTCGCGCGCGCCGTGATGGGGGCGGCCCGGGAGGTCGCCGACGCGGCCCCGAGCGATCCAACTGACGCCTACTACACGACCCCGCAGGTGTCACAGCTCGACGACGTGGCGACTGACGACCTGCTTGCGGATCTAAACGTGATCCGCGGGAAGTCAAACTACGACTGTATCCTCCCGGGCGAACACGATACGCCCGTCGACCGCGCTCCGTGTGTCCGTGAACAGGGATTCGACTGTAGCATCAAACACCGGTGTCCGTACTTTTCGGACCGCGCTATCGCCTCCGGTGGCCGATTTGCCGCCATGACGCTCGCGTACTTCATGCGAACCGCCGGGTCGGAGACGTTCCGGAAACGGGATGTCGTCGTGGTCGACGAGGCACACGGGCTCGCGGAATGGGCAGAGATGTACGCGACCATCGAGCTGTCTCCGGAACGGGTGCCAGTGTGGGACGAGGTCGGTATCCCCGACGTTGAGCGTGACGCTGACGACGACGAGGACGCACTCGATCGGACCGCCCGGTTCGTCGAGACGCTCAGAGGAGTCGCAAAGCGAGCAAAAGACGAACTCGTCGGCCGACCCGAGTTGAGCCGCGAGGAGGTCGCCCGCCGCGACCGACTCCAGGAGCTGATCTCCGAGCTCGGATGGTTCCTTGAGGACTACCGTGATATCGACTCCCCGACCACGTGGGTCGTCGACCAGTCCGGCGGCGAGGGGTCGGCGCTCGCCATCAAGCCGCTCGACCCGGCACGCTACCTCAGACACACCGTCTGGGACCGCGGTGAGCGGTTCGCGTTGCTGTCGGCGACGATTCTCTCGAAAGACGCGTTCTGTCGCGGCGTCGGGCTCGACCCCGCGAACGTCGCGTTAGTCGATGTCGAGCACACGTTCCCCGTGGAGAACCGACCACTGTACGATGTCACACAGGGGTCGATGACATACGAGCATCGGGACGAGACGATTCCCGACATCGCTCGGCTGGTCGTTCGGCTGATGGCGGAACATCCGAACGAGAAGGGGCTAATCCACGCCCACTCGTACGACATTGCCGAACAGCTCGTCGAGCGGCTCGGTGAGTTCGGGGTCGCCGCACGGGTTCGGCGACACACTCGGTCGAACCGTGATGCGGAACTCGAAGTGTGGAAGGCAAGCTCGAAACCCGAGGTCTTCGTTTCGGTGAAAATGGAGGAGGCGCTTGACCTCCACGGCGACCTGTGCCGGTGGCAGGTCGTCTGTAAGGCACCATACCGGAACACGAACGACTCACGCGTCGCGCGGCGGCTGGCGGACGACCAGTGGGCGTGGTACCACCGGACTGCGCTACGGACGGTGATACAGGCGTGTGGACGAGTCGTCCGCGCGCCGGACGACTACGGTGCGACGTATCTTGCCGACGATTCTCTACTCGATCTTTTCGACCGAGCCGCAGCCGACACCCCACCGTGGTTCCGCGACCAGATCGACGCGATGACACGGCCCGCGCTCCCGGAGTTCGACCCGGAGGCCGCGCTAGCCGGAATCGACGCAGATCCCGCCGGCCCCGGACGGACGCGGCGGGACGGGCGCTCGGGACGTTCCGAGCCGTCGAACCGGACGCGGTCGGCGGCGACAAGCGACTCCGGACGTTCAGACACGACGGAGTCAACTACCCGAACGAGGTCCGAGACCGACGCCGACAAGCGACGAGACCATCCGCTGTCGGACGTCTGGGGCGACGGCTGAGAACGCCCGCGACCGTCGTGAACCACGAGGGCGGAGCCAACTCGAACGCCGATACCGACGGGATCAGATGATGCTGACGCCCCACGCGACCATCGAACTCACCATGAGGAACGCGAACAGAAGGGCGATTATCTGCTGTCTCTCCATACACCTGTCTCGGCCGTAGAGGGTCATAATTCCTGCGGGGTCCATCGCCGACCACACCCTGTCGGTGTCGCATCAGCCGGAAATCCTTATATTCGACCGGGTTTAGCCACGCTACATATTATCATATAAGGTGTATCATGATCCTGAATGAATTAGTAAGGTTCATATTCGTTCACGATTGACTCGTAGCCATGGCAACGAACGGGCTGTCGAGTGCGCTGACGCTGTACGGTGCGCGAACGTTGACGCTCTCGCAGGCAGCGGCGCAAGCGGGGCTCAGCGAGGACGAGTTTATCCGGCAACTAGAGCGCCGTGGCATCGAGGTGACGGAGTCCGAGCGTGCGGCCGTCTCCGCTGGCGACCACACCGCCCGCGCGGACTGACGCTCACGGCAGCCCCAGTTTATATAAAAAACGTGGAGTAAACGCGTAGCTACGAGCCTACTCGTCGCTGCTGTCGGTATCGTCTTCTTCTGATGGTTCGTCGTCCGGCTCGTCACCAGGGAGTTCCTCCTCGTCACCGTCTTCAGGCGGGATGGGCTCTTCTTCAGGCGGAATCGGTTCGCCACCCGGTGGGATCGGCTCAGCGCCCGGCGGTGTCGGCTCCACGTCGGGTTCCTCGCCAGTGACGAGGAAGTCCGCAACGTTACCGATCAGAGCATCGTTGTCGGCGCGGTGTGCGTTCTCCGGCGAGAAGAAGCCCGAGTCACCAAGTACGGCCAGATCGCCGGCAGTCGCCGCGGCACCGTATGGCCCGGACTCTCGCGTCGTCGAGAGCTGTGCGTCTTCGCCCGTCTCGAAGAGCCTCTCACCCTGCTCGGCAGCGACGCCAACGGGCGTAACCCCGCGGAACACGGCTCGTTCGACCCCGTCCGTCAGCTCCGTGTCCGCAGCGGGTGTGACGAACGGACTGAGGTAGTTGGCGTCGTTTTCGTCCATGTCGTAGACGTAGCCGGGAGAGGCGTACACTCCCTGCGATCCGACGAGCTCGGTCACCGCTCCGGCGCTGCCGGGATCGGCCGCAACCAGCGTTCGGCCGTCGGCCTCAACGAACTCCTCGACGGCGTCGGCCTCCGCGGGTCCGAGCGCAGCCGGGTTCGTCGTCACGAACGCGTCGGCATCGGCTAGCAGCTCAAACAGGGGGCCGTCGGCGAACTCATCCTGGTAAAAGACGACATCGTGCCCGTCGGCCACGAGCGTCGAGGCCAGCGGCCCGACATCACGCTCCGCGCCGCCGATCGTGCCGACAGACGCTTCGGTCGGTTCAGTCTCTTCGTCGATCGGGATCGGGATCGGCTCGCCACCGCCGCCGGCTGCCGCCGCACCACCGACGTGGATTACGACCGTGTTCTCCGATTCAGTACTCTCCATCGTGATCTCGCCGTCACTCTCGGCAAAATCGCTCACTCTATCGAGTTCCCAGTGGTCCGTCTCTATCTCAGCATTCGAGGGGGTCCCGTCGTCGAGGACGACGCCGGCAACCGCGACCGCCCCGAGCGTAACGGCGAACACGAGCGCGAACACACCGAGCGCGGTTCGAACTGTGCTCATTCGTCATCACCTCCGTCGTCGTCAACAACGGTGGGATCGGCTCCAGAGTAGCTTCGCATCTCGATGTCCTCACCGACAGTCTCGTCCCAGACGTGGGGTGCGACTGCGAGTATCAACCCGGAGTTCAGCGTTGTTTCACCGTCGGCGACGACGATCTCGCCGTCGTCACTCTCGATGAGCGGAAGCTCCAGCCCGCCCGGCGCTTCGGTCCGGTGGGTTTCGACCGCGTACGATTCGAGACCCGCCTCGCGGGCGGCGTCCTCGATCGCGTCGTCCACGAACCCGAACTCGTCGGCAAATCCGTTATCGACCGCTTCGGTTCCGAGGTAGGCGTTAGCGTGTGCGATCTCTGAACGGTCGAGTTCGATTTCGTCGCCGCGCTGTTCAATGACGTTTTCAACGAAGAGGTTCGCAAGCACCTGTTGGCGTTCGCGTTGTTCCGAGGGACTCGGGGCGTTCTTATCGGGGCCGGTTGTGCCCTCGTTTGGCCCGCTCGGGGCCGGCGCGGTGCCGGCGACGCCGACGCTCCCGACTGCCTGAGCGGAGGGTGCGACGTAGATCTCGTCGGCGGGCGCGATGGCGAGGTACGCGCCGGACGCACCGAGAGAGTCAACCGTGGCGATCACCGGCATCTCGTCGGCGGTCCGGTCAACGGCGGCGTACATTCGCTCGCTCTGTGCTGGAAGACCGCCTCCACTCTCGACTTCGAGTACGACCGCATCGACGCTGTCATTCGTTCGAGCGTCGCGGAGTTGGTCTTCAACATCTTGGGCTATCCCCGTCGAGATCGTGCCGTCGATCTCGACAACTGCGACTGTTCCATCGGATTCGGTTACTGTGCTGTACACCTGCGGTGCAAGGAGGGCACCGGCAGCGACGGCGAGGATCGCGACAACCACGATGACCTGCCGCCTGCTCACGTTCGTTACGGGGCCGATTGGCATGCGATCGTAATAACTGAATACTATAACTTAAATCATTGTATTTTGTAGTGGAATTTATACAGATAGGCGTCGCTAGCGAACGTGGTCGGTCCCCAACCGATCCTGTCAGCCTGTTGTACCGATCAGGCGATGTCGATGTCGCGGGTCGTGCTCACCGATTCGCCGAGAAGGTCAGCGTGAGCCGCAAAGAGGGAGTCGTTGTCCGCGGCCGCGTCAACGACGACGGTTCGACCCCGACGAGTTATTGTCGTCTCGTCAAGCGAGTCGGCACCACGTTCCGCCTCAGCCGCGAGTCGTTCGACGTGGTCACGCGTAAGCCGACGTGGATCGGCGACGGCACCGTAGCGGAGACTCGCGGACGCGTCCTGCCGAGTGCGCAACGCGATCCCCGCAGCACCCGCGACGGACAGCGCCGTCGATAACGCGTCCGGGGCCTCCGCGAGGTGCGGCCGCACGCGACGCCGCCCAGCCGGACCGAGGTCCGCGTAGACGACCGCGTCGCCCGCAAGAGTAGACGGCAGCGAGCCGTAGTCCGCGGACGCTTCGTCGCGACGGTCGACCCGGTCGAGCGCCGCATCGACGTGTTCACCGGCCCGGTCCGCGTCGGGACCGTATCCGACCACGACCTCGGCGTCATCGATCGCGACGGCGAACGGGTCGTCGGTTCCGACGAGTCGGCGACTCGATCCGTCCGCGTGCTCGCGCACGGACTCAGCGCGCTCCGTAACCGCCTCCGCGACCGCGTCTGTATCAAAAGAGCCGAAGGCGATCACCGCTCCTTCGACGGTCTCATCGCCTATTACGGCACTGCCAGTGAGTCGCGTGGCGTCCGAGACCGAGACTCCGTCGGCACGCCGCTGAGCGTCGAGGAGCCGAGTCGCCAACGGGGAGGGAAGCCCGGTTGTGGAGACGACAGCTGGGTCTGCGGTCGCGGTGAGCACAGTGTCTCCGTCCGCAACGATGCTGGCGTCGTACGGCGTGTAGCGGGACCGGTCGACCGACCGTCGCGCATCCGCGGGTCGGCGCGGGGTTTCCGCCGTCGTATCGTCCGACGCAGCCGCGGTTCCGAGCGCCGACGCGAGGACCGTTCCGCCGGTAGCGAGCGCAAACACACGTTTCATCAGGGGGCGTCTGGAGGGCATCGTCAGCAGGTTACTTCATAGACACTTAATTCTTCGAGTTTCCATTCCGTCGACAGTCGGGGCGGCCTCGACGCAGGTACGTGGAGCGCAAACAAAAAGACGGACGACAACTATTGTGTACCATGGAACTCGATGACACGGATCGGGCGATCCTCCGAATACTCCAGACGGATGCGCGAACGCCGTTCTCGGAGATAGCAAGGCGGATCGATATGTCGAGTGCTACCGTCCACGATCGTGTCGGTCGGCTGGAAGAGGCAGGGGTCATCGAGGGGTACCACGCCGACATCGATCCCAAGGCGGTCGGCTATGGGGTCAGCGCGCTCGTCGGGCTCCGGGTCGAGCAGGGCCGCGAGGAGGATGCGCTCGAACGGCTCCGGGACATTGATGGCATCCGGGCGATCCATCTGACGACCGGTGAGTGGGACGTGATCCTCCGGGTGGTCGCCGAGGACACCGACAGCCTCCGGGAGCTCATGTTCGAAGAGATCGGGAACATGGACGGGTTCTCGCGGTCACAAACGATGATTATTCTTGGGACGGACTACGAGGTCCAAGGACCCCCAATCTGAGACGCCCGGCGGGCGAACCGAGCGGCCGGCCGAGCCGGGAACGGGGCGGTCCGGTGCCCGCCCGCGACCGGAACTCTCAACTCGGCAAGCACCCGATCCCTTGATATGAGTTCATGGGTGGAGGAGCGACTGGGGCTTTCGCCGGAGCGCGCGTGGGCCGCAGGGGTCACGCTCGTGACCGGACTCCTCATCGTCGGCGCGGTCGTCTTCCCCCGGACCGTATACGACCGGTTCCTCTGGCAGTACTTTTGGGGGCCTGTGGCGGCCGACGGGCAGGGCGAACAGTGTGCGGTCCGGCCCGAAAGCGGCGGGACCGAGCTACTGATGAGCAGTTCGGCCTGTCGGGACGCGATCGCCGCCGGCCAAGTCGTCGCGGAACCGGGATACACCACGGTTTCGACGGTGAGCTACGTGTTCATCCTGCTGGCGATGCTGATCGGGGTTGTCTTCCTGCTCCGCCGGTTGGAGATCGGCGACGAGTTCCGCTTCTTTTACGCGCTGTTCCCGTTCATGCTGTTCGGCGGCGCACTTCGAACCGTCGAGGATGCCGGAATCGCCGCATCCCGTGCCAACGAGCCCGCGCTGATCGAGTTCCCGTGGAGCGCACTGATAATCAGCCCGTTCATCTACTTCGTCGTGTTCGCGGTGACGCTGGCCTGCGTGGTTGCGGCGTACGCCGCCGCTGAGCGTGGCCTGACTGACGATTACGCGCGTCCGCTGTTCGGTATGGGAACGGTTGCTGCTGTCGTCACAGTCGGCTATCTCGGTTACCTCTCTGTCGCCACCGACTACGTCACCGTCTATCCACAGGTACTCGTCGTAACGCTCGTGCTCGCGACGGCAGCAACCGTCGCGACGTGGAAGCTGATCGAAGGGTTCAATCCCACGATCAACCAGAGTACTGGCTTCGCCGGCTTCGTGATAATCTGGGGACACGCGGTCGACGGGGTCGCGAACGTCATCGGGCTCAACTGGATGCCGGAGCT
>CAYRWH010000050.1:0-10252 GCA_964427935.1 uncultured Halobellus sp.
GGATCGCCAGCCCCTCGGTGCCGTGGGGCGAGACGGAGTACGCCGACACCGACCGTGGCTTCGGCTACAACTTCGTCTGGTCGCGCGACCTGTATCAGGTGTTTACCGCCCTCATCGAGGTAGGTGAAGTCGAGCGGAGTGCGGACGCACTCGCATATCTATACAACACCCAGCAGGATGAGACGGGCTTCCTCCCACAGAACACCTACATCGACGGCCGAACCCGGTGGGGTGGCGAACAGATGGACAACATCGCGTACCCCTCTGTCATGGCCTGGCAGCTGTACGAACACGGTGTTTCACTCTCCGAAGCGGAGTACAGCTACGATCAGGTTCGCCGCTCGATCGGCTACGTCGCTCGAAACGGTCCGGAGACGGCACAGGAGCGATGGGAGGAGGAGGCCGGCTACTCTCCGTCGAGCATCGCCGCGGAGATCGCCGGCCTCTGTTGTGCGGCCGCGCTTGCGCTTGCGGAAGCAGACCGGATCGGCGCAGCCGCAGACGACGAGCCGGAGCGTGGTTCGACGCTCCCGGCATCCGACCAACTGCGCGCGGACGCCCTAGCGTGGCTCGGGCTCGCGGATGAGTGGACAGAGCGGATCGAGGAGTGGTGTGCGACTGACACCGGAACGGACCGTCACGCCGAGACGCCCTACTACCTTCGAATCACCGCCGACGGCGACCCCGACTCCGGACGCCCCCGGACGATCGCTAACGACGGACCGACGTACGACGAACGCGAGATTGTCGACGGCGGGTTCCTCGAACTCGTCCGGCTGGGGGTAAAACCCGCCGACGATCCAGTTGTTCGTAACTCCGTCTCCGTCGTCGATGAGTCGATCCGCGTCGACACGCCATACGGCCCCGGTTGGTACCGGTACGTCGGCGACGCCTACGGCGAACTCGGCTCGGAGGATCCGGGCGCACCGTGGGCCGGGATGGGCAACGGCGAGGGACGACTGTGGCCCATCTTCACCGGCGAGCGCGGCGAATATGAGCTTCGAGCGCGCGCCGACGGATCGGACGCCTTCGGCGGCACAGATGAAGACGCACTTGAACCGAGCGCGCTACTGGAAACGATGGCCGGGTTCGGCAACGACGGTCGAATGCTCCCAGAGCAGGTGTGGGACCGCGAGAACCCCACCGAGTACGGCTGGGAGTTCGGCGAGGGAACCGGGGGGGCGACCCCGCTTGCGTGGTCGATGGCCGGGTTCATTCGCCTCGCACACGGCGTCGAGGCCGGCGAGCCGGTCGAGACCCCGGAGTTCGTCCGTGACAGATACGTTGCGAGCGATCGACCCGACGGGCCCGAACTGTCCGTCACGGCCGACTTCGTCGCCGACGAGGTCGTTGTCTCCGGCGAGACCGACGGCGCAGTCGTCGCCGTGTACACCGCGGATGGCTCGTCGCTTGGAACCCCCGCCGCCGGCGAGTTCGAGATCCGACTGGACCCGGCGGTCGACGCGCACACGATGATCGTCGCAGCCGCAACCGACGAGGACCTCACGACGGCCGGCACCACGGTGGAGCGAATCCGACTGTAGTCGCGTATCGGTACCGCGGAGCGGCAGGTGACTTTTCGGCCGTCGCTGGCGCGGTCGCTTATAAATTGTCGCTATCGTTACGCAGTGGTAGCACGACTGTCGCTGTATCGGTGTTTTATATTAGTCGTCTCCATGATAACGATTTATAAGTCAGCGGCTCTGTCGAAGTCTTCAAATAATGATATGTTTCTCGTATCGCGCTGAATATAGAGGATCAGTGTAGCAGACGGATTTTATCCGTTTCAACCGATCTGCGGTGAATTAGCTGTTATAATAAGGGTGCGTATTGACAGAGTCACTCCGAAAATGAAGATTCCAAGGGTGTGCGGTCGAGGCCGACACTGTCGTAGTCCTGCTCGGTCGAAAGAACGCACCCTTCGCTGGTTGTGACGAGTCCAGCATGAAGTGCGTCAAATGGTGTGAGTTCGTACTCATCGAGGAACGCTGCGGCGGCCAGAACCGCTTCTTCGTGTTCTTTCGGGACGATCGGAACAAGTTCGAGTAAGTTGGTGATCGCCCGTGGTGCGTCGATCTCATACTCGGCAGTCTCACGATCGTAGAACAGCACCAGCACCTCGGCATATGCAAGTATCGATGTGTGAATATCATCGCGCTCGTCGAGGGCGCGGATTGCGGCCTCCTGAAGCCAGTCATCATCCTTTATTAACGCTGTGAGAAAGTCAGTTTCGACGTACACAGGTCACTCCTCACCGGCGTGTGACCGGGCTTCCGCTTCCTCTCGAACCTCTCGAGAGATCGCCTCGCGTGCGTCCGTTTTCAGATCGGCGGCTTCCGTCTCTACGAACGCATCGCCAACGGCAGCTCGGAGCCCCGCAATCGGGTCTTCGTCGACGGGAAAGAGAGCGACATGACTCGGGAGTTCGACAATGCGGTACTGGTTACCGAACCTCTCTCGGACGTCTTTTGGGAGATAAATCCGGCCTCGTTCGTCCGTCGATTTTGACATGGTGTAATACCATATTTTATGGGAAGATTCAAAAGCTTTCCCGTGATTACAATATATTTCACGTATACTTTCCAGTCTCTACCTGTACCGGTCGTTCTTTTTATTGACTGCTCGTCCCATGCTGACCAACAACTATCCTTCCGGATCGAGCTTCAGCCCGTGCTGCATTCGCGCCCTGTATTCAGCACGCAGTTCGTATCAGTTGTGAAGGATTTCGACAGAGCCAAGTCACCGTATGGCGCAGTGTCAATATTGGATCGTCGCCACCGCACCGGACGACCACTCAACCTTTTAAGTTGGCTGCGGCCCACCCGGTCGTATGAGCGACTCCGTCGTCCTTGCGGATCCGTATCGTGAATTCCGTCGCGATCTCCACCGTCATCCGGAGCCCGCGTGGTGTGAGTTTTACACGACCGCCCGAATCGTCTCGGCGCTGCGCGAGCGCGATCTCACCGAGTTACACGTCGGGCCCGACGCACTCGCCGGCGACGAGCGAATGAACGTCCCCGACGACGCGGAACTCGACGAGTGGCTCGAACGGGCTCGGGACGCGGGCGCGGACCCCGATGTGCTCGACACGCTCGCCGGCGGCCAAACCGGCTGTGTCGCCGTCGTGGAGCGCGGCGATGGCCCTGTCGTCGGCCTCCGCGTCGACATCGACGCACTGCCGATCCGCGAGTCCGAGGCCGACGACCACGCTCCCGCCGCTGAGGGGTTCCGGTCTAACACCGAGGGATACATGCACGCTTGCGGACACGATGTCCACGCAACGATCGGACTTGGGGTGATAGACGCTGTCCTCGACTCCGACTTCTCCGGTACACTCAAAGTGTTCTTCCAGCCCGCCGAAGAGCAGGTCTCTGGCGGGAAGCCCATGGCGGAGTCTGGCCATCTCGACGACGTTGAGTACCTCTACGCGGTCCACATCGGGCTGGACCATCCGTCGGGCGAGGTCGTCTGTGGCGTGGAGGGGTTCCTCGCGGTGAGACACTTCCTCGCGGAGTTCGAGGGCGAACCCGCACACGCCGGCGCACGCCCCGAGGAGGGCCGAAACACGGTACAGGCGATGGCGGCGGCGGTCCAGAACCTCTATGCGATCCCACGACACTCCGACGGACCGACTCGGGTGAACGCCGGCCTCGTCGGCGGCGGCACTGCGACGAACATTATCCCGGAAGAGTCGTACGTCGAGGGCGAGGTCCGCGGCGGGACCACGGAACTCGCCGATCACATGTCTGAACACGCTGACCGGGTGCTCAACTCGGCCGCGGAGATGCACGATGTCGACGTCGATGTCTCCACCAAAGGTGAAGCGCCCTCCGCCGAAAGCGACGCGGCGCTTGCCGACCTGATAGGTGATGTCGCCGCCGATGTCGATGGCGTCACGGAGATCGTCGACCGTGCCGACCTCGGTGGCTCCGAAGACGCGACGTATCTGATGCGGCGCGTCCAAGAGTACGGTGGCCTCGCTTGTTACGTCGGCGTCGGCACCGATCATCCCGGTGGTCACCACACCGGGACGTTCGATGTGGTCGAGCGCGATGTGGCGGTGGGGATCGACGTTCTCTCACGAGCGATCACCCGACTCTCAACGACGCCGATCTGACTCCAAGGACAGCGTTGCTGCGGCACGCTCGCCGGTGATGTCTCGTCGGCAAGAACCCTCGTAGGCGGTAGGTTTAGGCGGTCTCAGCCACGTATATCTACCATGGAGGCCGTGCTCTGGTACGTGCTCACCGGCACCCGGGGCGGCCCCAATCGCGTCCGTATTCTGCGGGCGATAAACGAGCGTCCACGAAACGCCAATCAGTTGGCGGAACTCCTCGAGTTGGACTACACGACCGTTCGCCATCATCTCGACGTGCTCCGGGAACACGACGTGGTCACGCGCACCGGCGACGGCTACGGCACGGTGTACTACCCAACGGAAGGCGTCGAGCGAAACTGGGAAATAGTCGAAGAGATAGCTGACGGGTTACCGGTATGACTGCGTTGACCCGAACACAGGGAGGGTGCGGATGGTCGTAGGGTGGATAGACGTCGCTCGCGTCAGCGTGTCGTTGAACCTCGTGATGCTGCTGGGGCTGACGTGGGTGTGGGGCCGGAACTACCTCTCGTTCCGGTCGAAACACGCGCTCGGGTTGGCGGTCTTCGGTGTCCTACTGCTCGCACAGAACGCGCTCTCACTCTACTTTTACCTGTTCCATCCAGTGTTGGCTGTATGGTTCGCAACCGATATGCCGCCGCTGGCGTGGCGCGCGAACATCGTCGTCCACGTTTTCCAGACGGTTGCGCTCGCGTTCTTGCTGTGGGTGACGTGGGATTAACGGACTGAAAGTACGGCGTGTGCGTTAGTACTTCGGCTCGGCACCCGTCGTCTCGTAGATCCGATCCATCACGGCGTCACGCTCGCTCGACCAGTTGGCCATTGCTGCGGGACTGGTCGGATACGACTCGTAATGATCGAGCAGCTCGTCTGCCAGCGACTTCGTCTGGTAGAAGTTCCGGATGGTCCCCCAGTAGCCGAAGCTCTGGACCGCCGCCTTCAGCTTCAGTCCGAACGACATGGATGTCGACCCTTCGTACAGGGCCTCGGCGAGCTTCTCGCCGGGCAGGGCCGCGAGCAACCCCATCAGGTCATCGACATCGACCGCGGTTGCGAGGACGTTGTACACGTCGAGTCCGGCGTACCGGCCGCCGAAGTGATCCATCACGCGTTTGTTGTACCGCCAGAGGTTCTCCTCGCTGACATCGCTGTCGCCGATCGCTTTAATCGCCTGCTCGCCCGCGTACTTTCCGGCGTACGCGGCTCCAGCGATCCCACCACCGGTCGTGGGGTTCACGTGTCCTGCCGCGTCACCGACGGCCATGTACCCCGGTGCGACCGCGGAGTCGTACGGTCGCCGAGTGGGCAGCGCGGCACCGAGTTTGTCCGTGACTTCTGCTCCCTCAAACTCGGGGCGGTTCCGGAGGTCGCGTTTCAACGCCTCGACCAACTGCATCGGCTCCTCGTTCATTTGGAAGCCCAATCCGGCGTTGATCTCCGTGCTCGTCCGCGGGAAGTACCAGAGATAGCCCGCCGCGCGGTCAGTCGCTTTGAACACGAGTGCGTCGTCCCACTCGACCGGCTCCGGCACCTCGACTATTTCCCGATAGGCCGAACAGAACTGTGAGTAGCGGACGTTGGTGTCGAACGTCGAGTCCGAGAAATCGGCCTTATCCTGTAGCAGCGACAGCGACCCCGCACCGTCGATGACAATATCCGACTCGTAGGTGACTGGGTCTCCCTTCCGTTTGGCTCGCAGTCCGGTCACGCGACCGTCGGCTGCCTGGATCACGTCGTTGATCACCGTGTCGTAGTGGAAATCGACGCCGGCCTCCTCCGCCCCGGCGATGATCTGGCGGCCGTACTCCCACCGGTCGATGACGGCGAGTTCCCCCGGGACGGGGATCTCAAGAACGGTGTCTTCCTGCGGTATCTCGAACCGACCGTGGTCGACACCGGTGTTCGTGAACGCCGGCTCCAGTCGGTCCTTCGGAATGACCTCGGGGAAATTGTCCGCGCCTTTCAGTGCGTCCCCACAGGCGATGTGACCGGCTTCCGTCTCGTCTTTTCGCTCGACGATGACGACATTGAGTCCCTCGTTCGCGATCGTCGCGGCAGCATAACAGCCGGCGGTTCCCGCTCCCGCCACGACGACATCATACTCGTCGATACTCATTACCGTCCCCTGTCACGCCCGGGCCAAAACTCTTTACTCCCGTTTCGGACCTCCACGAAGCGACGGGATACGTACAGAATCGAAACATCAAATTACTGTTAGTGATGGTACTTAGGTGGATCCGAAGTCAATGCTATCACATGACGGGGCTCACCCACGCCGATGTCGACACGCTCCGAGAGTGGCTTAGCGAGGTCGAAGAGGCACGGACGACCGAAGCTCTGATGGCCGCAATCGCGTACGACCGGGGAATCGGCGTCAACGAGCTGGCCTCGTGGTATGGGTGGTCAGCCGAGGCGGCCGAAGAGACGATCGACGCGATCGACGATCCCTCGTACGTCGCCGAGATCGCCCGTCGGGAGGGCGTCGAGATAGCGGCGGTCGCCGAGGAGTCGAACCTCTCTGTGGCCACGGTCGTCGACTGGTTCGACGCGCTAGAGAGCCGGCCGGTTCCGGAGGCCGCCGATGTCATCAGACGGTACGCGGAGGGTGGCGTCCAGCCCCTAACGACTGGGTCGCCGTCGACGGTGTATCACCTCTCGTACGACGCTGTCGAGGAACGGGGGTGGTCGTTCGAGGATCCGGACCTGTTCGAGAAGGCAGCCGAATCAGACCTCGATCTGCCGGACTACGGGCGATTCCTCGTCGAACCGGAGGAGTCGATACTCGAAGCAGCGGAGCGCGGCGGTCGCTCTTGGCCGTACGCTTGTCGCGGCGGCGCGTGCTCGAACTGCGCCGTCATCGTCGTCGATGGGGACGTAGCGATGCCCGGCCAGTCGATCCTCTCCAAGGAACGCATCCGTGAGACGAACGCTCGGCTCTCGTGTGTTGGTGTCCCGGTCACCGACGAGGTTCGGATCGTCACCGGCGTGGGCGATCTCGACGAGTTTGCCGACCTACGACTTCCCTCACCGATGGACAGCGAAGAACCGCCCGTCTAGCTGCCGACGCTCGTAGCTGTCAGCGTGATATCTAATCCGCCGCGTCGACCGCAGCTGTCACGACCGCTTTGACCTGCTCGACCAGTTCGTCAACATCGTCGCTTTCGGCGTACACCCGGATGTACGGCTCTGTTCCTGACGGGCGGACGAGCGTCCACGACGCGTCCGCAAACTCCAATCGAACTCCATGATCCGTGTCGACCGTCGCATCCGAAAACGTCTCCGGAAGGCGTTCGATCAGGTCCGCCATAACCGCCGCCTTTCGGTCGTCCGGACAGTCGACGCTGACCTTTCGGTAGGGTCGTTCGGTGATCGGCTCCCGGAGCGCGTCGAGCCCGTCGGCTGCGACGAGCCGTGCGAGCACGGCGGCCGAACAAACGCCGTCGATCCAGCCACCGAACGGGACGTGAACGTGTTTCCACGGTTCAGCTGCGAACGCGACCGTGTCGCCGGTGGCTTCCACTGACGCGATCCCCTCGTGAAGCGCGCCGAGTCGGACGCGCTCGACGCGGCCGCCAGCGGCGCGCACACGCTCGTCGATGCGGCCGGAAGCGTTCGGCGTGGTCACGATTACCGGGTCGTCTGCCTTCGACCGACGGGCGTACCGTTCCGCGAGAATCGCCAACACGGTGTCCTCGTGGACCGCGTTGCCGGCGGCGTCGACGAGGACGAGCCGGTCGGCGTCGCCGTCGTGGCCGATCCCGAACGCGAACCCCTCGGCGTCGCCGTCGGTCCCCGGTCGCCCCGGATCCGCCACGCCCTCGTTCGCGTCCGCCACGAACGCCCGGAGGTCGCGGAGACTCTCCGGCGTGGGTTTGCTCCCGCGCCCGGGGAAGTGACCGTCGACGTTCCCGTTGAGCGTGACGACTGTAGCCCCGAGTTCCCGGAGTACAGCCGGCGTCGCCGGACCGGCCATCCCGTTCCCACAGTCGACAACGATCCGGAGGCCGTCGAGAGCCTCGTGATCGTTTCGGCCATCGATCTCACCGAACTCTCTTGCGTACGTCACGACCGCGCCGAGGTACGACTCTAGGGTATCTCCTCGTTCCGTCGTCGTCCACGCGTCCCACTCCGCGGCCGGTTCGTCGTCGCCGACTCGCCGCTCGATCGCACGTTCGAGTTCCCGGTCGAACTCTACGCCATCACGAAAGAGCTTGATTCCGTTGTCGCCCGGCGGGTTGTGTGAGGCGGTGAGCATTACCCCGTACCGCCCCTGTGAGGCGTACGCGAGCCCGGGAGTCGGAAGCTGACCCGCGCGCAGTACGGACACCCCACCGGAGGCAAGTCCCGACTCCATTGCGGCGGCGATAGCTGGACCGGTGACCCGACCGTCACGAGCGAGCACGACCTCGGGAGTCAGATCCGATCCGACGCTTTCGCCGTCTCTACCGTGTGTCTCACGTATCTCCGCCGCAACGGCACGGCCGACCGCGAGCGCGAGCTCCGGGGTGACTCGCTCCTCGACGCGTCCACGGATACCCGCGGTTCCGAACAGTTCCATACCCGGTCAGTCGACCGCCGGAAGTTAGTAGGCGTCGGTCCGGGATCGGTCCGCAAGCACTTAACAACGACCTGGTACAAGCGAAGAACAATGTCTGACACCGTCCGCGCACACGTGTACGTCTCCGGCCGCGTACAGGGCGTCTACTACCGAGCGTCGACGCGGGACACCGCCCGCGAGAAGGAGGTCGACGGGTGGGTTCGGAACCTCGATGACGGACGGGTGGAGGCGGTGTTCGAGGGGTCCGAATCCGCAGTCGAGGCCATGATCGAGTGGTGTCACACCGGAAGCCGCGCCGCCGAGGTCGACGATGTAGATGTCACTCGCGAGAAACCGGAGGAAATGGACGGGTTCGAGGTCCGATGGTAACCGGGTCCCGCGGGTCAAGTCACGCGACTCAGGGACGGACCGGGTCGCCCGGTGGGTCTCGGACGTCGAGTTCTTCTAACGCTCGTAATACAACGATCGCCTCGACGACATCGCGTGAGTCCGTGTACGGGTCGTCGACCGCGGCGAGCGTTTCCTCCGCCCGTGCTTCCAGCTCCGCCTCCAACTTGGTCTGATCGGTGGCCTCCTTCGTCGCCGAGAGGAGCGCCTCGTGGTCCTCACGGAGGTCAAGCGAGACGTGTGCGGCGTTACACCGCGAGAGCGGATGTGTGTCCATCTCGATGGCGAGGTCGCTCACGAGCGCCCAGTCGTCCGCACAAAACCGGAGCGTAACGCCACCGACGATGTCTCGCCACGCGATCGGACCGCCGTTCTCCATCAACTCTACCGCACGTGGCGGCACTTCGATTCGGGACTGCGTCTCGTCGCGCCCACACAAACAGCAGGGAGTGTTCTTCAGTCCGGCGTACACGGGAGTCAGTTAGGGCCGAAGGAACGTGTCGGTTTCGGCGACTAGGCGTCGCCGTCCACCGATGCCCCGCACTCGGCGAGCCACTCGTTTGCCCACTCGTCGATCTCGGCAAAGACGGGCGCGAGCGACTCGCCCTTGTCGGTGAGGCTGTAGTACGTTGCTACCGGGGCATCCTCCTCCATGCGACGGGCGACGAAACCAGAGTCTTGGAGGTCATCGAGCACGCGTGAGAGGGTCCGGGCGTTGGCGTCGGTCTCGCGTTTAAGCTCGTTGAACCGACGTTCGCCGTTCTGAAGCTCATAGAGAACGACGAGCCGCCAGCGCGAGCCAATCTGTTCGAGTGAGTCGATTACCGGACACGGCGTCTCCGAGCGCGGCTCGTCCCAGTCAGCCGCAGGATCCGTCGTCTCCTCCCCGTCCGATCGGGTCGCTTCCTCCGTCTCCGCCGGTCGCTTCGTGTCGGCGAGGTCCTGTGATGACATCGGTGTTACCTACTTACCCTATTGTCCGGGAATCGATATATAGGTTACGTCCGTATACGTGATTACACAATGTTAGCAGAAATCGCTGCGTTACCGCTACAGCTCGATACCGCCTTCGCCGGTGAACTGTTCCTGCTTGGCCGCCTCCTGTTCGGAGGTGTGCTCGCCTTCATGGGCCTGAACCACTTCATGGACCTCGACACGATGGCCGGCTACGCCGAGTTCAAGGGGCTTCC
>CAYRWH010000051.1:0-9845 GCA_964427935.1 uncultured Halobellus sp.
TGGGCATCTCCTCGTAGATGTCCGACCAAAACGTCTTCACCTGTACCTCGATCTGTGCGATAGCCAACATCGTCCGCTTGATAACGGTCTGCTCAGCAGGCGTTGTGTTGACTTTGAAATCCTGGACATCTCCGTCGAAGTTGAACTCCGTGTGTACCCAGTAGCTGTTCCGGATCGCCTCGACGTAATCGAGGAAATCGCTGTACTCGTAGGGCTTCAACTGCGTTCTTTCCGAGAAGATGTCCGTCTCTACGTCCGTGTCTGTACTCGTGTCCGTCTTTGCGTTTTCGCTTTCACTCATCGCTTGTCACCGCAAACGTGACCGCTCGCGTTGGGTTACCTCTGCCACAGTTTCGTACCGGTCCGATGAGCCCGACCGCACCCGTGTCGCTCGGAAAAATGTCATACATTGTCTGTTGTTTTAGCCGTGTGAACCGTGTCGAACCACACATGTTCCACCGACATAAATATTACCAACAGGATTGTAGTAGTACAAATTTACTTTCATACTGTGGATCGGAGTCGTTCCGCCGATCCGCGAACGGGCGGTACCGAGGCGGTGATTGAGCGGTGATCCTCGACCAGGAACGGTTGCTATGGGGCCCAACTCGCGGCGTCGAGTCCCCACGCCAGTCCGATGGCGAGGCTCCCACCGAGGACTCCGGCGAGGAGTGCGAACCCGGGAGCGGGCGCGAGCGAGAGGCCGGCGAGAACGAGGACTGCCCCGACCAGCAGCGACACGGTGTCCTCGCGAGTCGCCCCGAGAACGACCGGCGCGAGCGACCCGCCGATCACCGCGCCGGTGACGACGAACGTCGTCGCTCCGTCGACGGTCACGGTCGCCGTGGATATCCCCTCCGATCCGGGACCGATTCCGAGCGCGACCCCCACGAGGACGCCGATCGCGGGTGCGAAGAGGGCCCCACGGGGAGCAAGCGGTCGCCCGCGGAGGGCGGCAACGGCGGCGACGACGACGACTGACCCGGCGGCGACAGCCGCGGGCGGCACGAGCGTGATCAGCGATCCGGGGTCCCCGAGGGTCGGCGTTGGCGATCCCACGTCGGCGAGCACCGACCGGAGGACCACCGGCTGGGCGAAACAGATGACGGCGAACGCGAGCAGCACAATCCCGAGAACGCGGCGGCGAACGGAGGCCATGTTCGTGAGACGGCAGCGTGGTACATAACACGTTGGGGACCGAGACGAGACGTGGACGACCGGCCTGCTCGACGCTCAGATCGTCACGCCAACCCGGTCGTCCTCCACGGACACGACGACGCGTTCCGGCGGGCCCCGGTCGTCGGTCAGCCGAACGAACAGCGTGTGTACCGTCGGATCGTCGTCGCCGGGGCGGTGACCGACCTCGTCGACGCCGATCCGAAGCGATCGGTCGCCGATCCGGCTTACCGATCCGAGCCGGAGATCGACTCCGGGGGCTGCCAGCCGCTGGACGACGACGAGCACGGCATCACCCCCCTCGTCGACGAAGTGGGTCGCCTCGACGAACGACTGCGCGGTCGTCGCGTCCGAACGTACCACCGAGGTCGTCGCCTCCTCGGACCTGAACGACAGCGCGTGTGTCAGCATGTCCGGCGGACGGGACTGGACGCCCTCGTTCTCGACGAGGGGATCGTCTGGAACGTATCGACTTCTGATCGTGAGATCTCGCGGCGTCGACGCCGCCAGGTCGTGGACCCGGTCGGTACACCCCGCGGTCGCGAGCGTGACCGCTCCGGCGACGACCGCGCGGCGATACATGTCCGACGCTCCGCGGGTCGAGAATAAAAACCGTCGCCGTTCGTCACGACGAGTGATAATTAGACGGGTGCTCCCGACGCTCGGCCATCACTCGTCGGCCAGCGGCGCAGGAACACCCTCCTCGTCGCCGTCGAGTTCGAAGGCACGACGGAGCTCCGCGATCCGGTCTCTGATGTCCGCTGCCAACTCGAACTCCAGGTTGTTCGCGGCCTCGTTCATCCGGTCTTCGAGCGCCTCGATCTGTGCTTCCGCCGCTTCCTCGCTCTCGACATCGCCGACACTGACGGAGGAGGTGTCCGTCTTCGAACCGGGGAGGTTCGTCTCGCCGACCGGCTTGTCGATGGTCGTCGCCTCGTAGCCGTGCTCTTCGTTGTACTCCAGTTGGATCTCACGGCGACGCTGCGTCTCCTCGATGGCCGCTTCCATCGAGTCGGTAGTCCGATCGGCGTAGAGGACGACCTCGCCGTTGACGTTGCGGGCTGCCCGCCCCATCGTCTGGACGAGCGTCGTCGTCGAGCGTAAGAACCCCTCTTGATCGGCGTCGAGGATGGCGACGAGGCTCACCTCCGGGATGTCGAGCCCCTCACGCAACAGGTTGATACCGACGAGCACGTCGATGTTGCCGAGCCGGAGGTCACGAATTATCTCGTGGCGTTCCAGGGTGTCCGTCTCGTCGTGCATGTACGCCACGTCGACGCCGGCCTCCTCGAAGTACTCCGTGAGATCCTCCGCCATTCGCTTCGTGAGTGTAGTGACGAGCACGCGCTCGTCGCGCTCGATCCGCTCGTCGACGCGGTCAAAGAGGTCGTCGACTTGCCCAGTCGCCTCCCGAATCTCTACCTTCGGGTCGACGAGATGGGTGGGACGGACGATCTGCTCGACGATCTGGTCAGAGGTCTCCCGCTCGTAGTCGCTCGGCGTCGCGGAGACGTAGAGGGTACGATCCGTCTTCTCCTCGAACTCCTCGAAGGTGAGGGGCCGGTTGTCGTACGCGGTGGGGAGCCGGAACCCGTTCTCGACGAGCGAGTCCTTCCGCGATTTGTCGCCCTCGTACTGGCCCTTTATCTGGGGGATCGTCTGGTGGGACTCGTCGACGACGGTGAGGAAGTCGTCGGGGAAGTAGTCGAGGAGGGTGTACGGCGCGTCGCCCGACTCGCGGTCGTCCATGTGGACGGAGTAGTTCTCGATGCCGGAGCAGTACCCCGCCTCCCGGAGCATCTCGATGTCGAAGGTGGTCCGCTCTTCGATCCGCTGGGCCGCCACGAGATCGCCCTGCCGCTCGAAGTAGCGGACGCGTTTCTCCATCAGCTCTTCGATCTCGGCTATCGCCTGCTCCAACTGGTCGTCCGGGATCGAGTAGTGCTCGGCGGGGTGGAGCATGACCGCGGGCTCGTCGCTGACGACCTCGCCTTTCATCGGGTCGACCTTGAGCATCCGGTCGATCTCGTCGCCCCACAGCTCCACACGGACCGCGTATCGGCCGTACATCGGGTAGATCTCGACGGTGTCGCCACGGACGCGGAACGTCCCTTGCGTGAAATCCACGTCGTTGCGCTCGTAGTTCAGGTCGACGAGCCGGGCGAGCAGCTCCTCGCGGCCGACTTCCTCGCCGACTTCCAGGCGGAGCGCCATGTCGCGGTAGTTCTGCGGGTCGCCGAGCCCGTAGATCGCGGAGACCGAGGCGACCACGATCACGTCGTCGCGGGTGAGCAGCGAGCGCGTCGCGGAGTGGCGCAGGCGGTCGATCTCCTCGTTTATCGACATCTCCTTGTCGATGAACGTGTCCGTCTGCTCGACGTACGCCTCCGGCTGGTAGTAGTCGTAGTAGGAGACGAAGTACTCGACCGCATTATCGGGAAAGAGCTCGCGGAACTCCTCGTACAGCTGGGCCGCGAGCGTCTTGTTGTGGGCTAACACGAGCGTTGGCTGGTTCAGCTCCTCGGCGACCCACGAGACGGTGTTCGTCTTTCCGGAGCCGGTGACGCCCAGCAAAGTCTGCTTTTTTGCGCCCGACTCGTACCCCTCGACCAGCTTCTCGATGGCGTCGGGCTGGTCGCCCGCGGGTTCGAACGGGGCGTCGACGTGGAGCGGTCGGTCGACGGTCGGGCGGTCCTCGGAGAGAGGGGAGTCGGCGTCGCTCACGATACGCGTTGTTGGGCGGCGAGACACTTGAGCGGCGCGGCCACGAAGAAGATTCAGCACAAGACACTTGAGACATCCGAGTCTCGCCGCTAACCATGAGACGGCGAGCCCTCCTCGGCTGTGCGCTATCTGCGGCGATCGCGGGGTGTACCGATGGAGACTCCGGTGACGACAGGACCGACGCTGACAACGACGAGAACGGCTCTGAGGGGGGCGACGGGACCGACTCCGGAAGTGACGATGACGACGAACCCGAGGTCGGTGAGTCACGCTACCGGGTCGTCGTCGAGGCTCCGGAGCCGGATCCGGGTGAGCGGTCCGTCTGCGAGTTCGAGTCCCTCCCGGACGCCGCACGCGAGGAATTCGAAGCCGCGATCGACGGGGTCGACTTCGAGACCGACAGTCACGGGCACTACACATCGACGGAGTCTCCGGCGATACTCGATACAGACTGTTACAATGTATATATTGCGTACAAGAGTGAATACTACTGGGTCGGCGTCGATGTCGAAGGAGGATGAGGGTCGCCTCGTTACGACGCGAGCGCCCCGGGGCCGCCTCTAACGAAATTACAGTCCTCGACCCTTAGCAACGCGACAAATGCTGCTCAATCTGCGGTAGCTTTAGTAACGCAGAACGATCTACGTACAACTAACAATGCCGAGTAGTACAAACGGCCCAACAGTAGTACGCGTGTCTCAGAAGGGACAAGCAACGATCCCGAAGGGGCTCCGAGAGAAATTCGGGATCGAGACCCCCGGCGAGGTGTTCGTCTACGAGGACGCGGGCCGCATCGTCATCGAACCGGTGCCCTCGCCGGACGAACTACACGGGATCCACGCCGACGGACACAAGCGCGGGGAGGCACTGGAGCGGGTTCGTGAACAAAAAGACGAAGAGAAGCGCCGGGAAGCGGAGCGGGCCGAACGGCTCCGACCGTCCGAAGACGTATGAGCGGCGAGGCTGACCACGGGCCGGCCTCGGACCGTGCGAGCGGAGCGGAACGATCCACGAGTGGGGAATACGTCTTCGACACCGAAGCGATCGTCGCCTATCTCTACGGTGAACCCGGTCACGAAACCGTCGCGGGGCTTCTCGACGAGGTTTTCGCCGGTGAGGCGGCGGGGGCGATGGCCGAGACGAACGCCGGCGAGGTGTTCTACCTCGTCGCCCGCTTCGAGGGCGTCGACGACGTTCCGACCGACACGTCACTGCGGGAGGCCGACCGGGACCTCCGGGCGTTAGAGCGTCGAGGGTTGGACATCGAATCGGCAGACTGGCGACTGGCGGCCGAGGTGAAGGCACACGGGAACATCTCGCTCGCCGATGCGTACGCTGTCGCGCTCGCCCGCGAACGCGATGCGACACTCGTCGTCGGGGCTGACGACGACTTCGACGAACTACCGGTTGCGATTGATCTGCGTCAGTTTCGAGACCAAGGCGCCTAAGCCGTCAGCCGTGGTTTTCTCCACCGGTCAGTCGATCACGTATAAAATACTAACTTGGGAACCGGCGGCGAGAACTGCTAAAACCCGGTTGAGGGGCAGTATGACGATGTGGAATTATCGCGACTCTTCCAGGTCGATCCGCCCGCCGACATCGCCGCCCGGACGAAAACGTTTCCCCGTCTCCCCGCGACTCCTCGCGTATGCGCATCGCCGTCCCCAACAAGGGCCGCCTACACGATCCGACGCTCTCGCTTCTGGAACGAGCGGGACTCCACGTCGAGGAGACCGCCGACCGCCAGTTGTACGCCGACACCGTCGATCCCGATGTCTCGATTCTCTTCGCGCGCGCGGCCGACATCCCGGAGTACGTCCGCGACGGCGCGGCTGACCTCGGTATTACGGGTCTCGATCAGGCTGCGGAGTCCGGCGGCGTCGTCTCGTCGACGAGCGAGGCGGCCGACGACGACCTCGTCGACCTGCTCGATCTGGGGTACGGCTCCTGTACGCTCGTGCTCGCTGCCCCCGAGGACGGCGACATCTCGACCGTCGAGGATCTGGTGGGGCGAACGATCGCCACCGAGTTCCCGAACGTCACCCGCGACTACCTCGATCGTGTCGGGGTCGACGCCGATGTGGTCACGGTAACGGGTGCGACGGAGCTGACACCCCACGTCGACATGGCGGACGCCATCGTCGACATCACTTCGACGGGGACGACCCTGAAGGTGAACCGTCTGGCCGTGATCGACGAGGTGCTCGCCTCCTCGGTCCGGCTGTTCGCGCGCCCTGACGTGGTCGACGATCCGAAAGTCGAGCAGGTACGGACTGCCTTCGAGTCCGTGCTTGCGGCCGACGGCCGGCGCTATCTGATGATGAACGCGCCGAAAGCGCGGCTTGACGAGGTAAAAGACGTGATCCCCGGGCTCGGCGGGCCGACGGTGATGAACGTCGAGGCCGACGAGAACGGAAACGGGATGGTCGCGGTCCACGCCGTCGTTGAGGAACGGGACGTGTTCGCGACGATCTCTGAGCTAAAAGCCGTCGGCGCGAGCGGCATCCTCGTCACCGAGATCGAGCGACTGGTCGAGTAGCGCTGTCGCGAGCAGCCCAATACCATACCCCTCCAGTGACCCACCGTCACTCGTCTCGGATTGATTTCAAATCGAGACGCGGGGCAAACGATTCGTACGCTTCGTCACTTGAGACGATGGTATCACCATCGGACTCGACGAGATGGAGCGCATCGAAAGGCGTGAACCCGTGGTCCTCAACGTAGACTGCAGCCGTGAGGACTGTCTCTACGTCACCACGCACGTCCAGTAGGGCGGCCGCATTCGTGATGACTCGTTCCGTGTTTCAGTCCTCACGGTAAGCAACCATGAGGAGTTCGACGAGCGTGAACCGAGATGTCCATAGCTCGTCCTGATGCTCGTGATATACGCTTTCTGCGGCGTCACCCAGCCAGTCCTCGTCTTTGATGAGTGCTAGCAGGAAATCCGTCTCCGCGTACATCTACTCGCCGGCCCCGTCCAGTGCCGTGCTACGCGCTTCCTCCTGGAGTTCTTCTGTTGTCTTCCGGACATCCGAAAACTCGGAACGGAGAGCCGCAAGCGGGTCGTCCCCGATCGGAACGAGTTTAACACCATCGTGAAGCCGGACAATACGATAGCGGTCACCGTATTGCTCCCGAATCTCCTTTGGAAGGGTCAGACGTCCACGGTCGTCTAGCGTTGCTTCGGGCATGACTCCATTTAAAATGAGTGAGAATATAAATTACATCCACATTCTACACATATTCCCACTCATTTTCCACTCACCGATCCGCTTCGTCGGCCTCCCCGACGAGTCGCTCCTTTTCAGCACGCGAAAGCGACTTGATCGCGTGTTCACGGGACATCGCCGCCGACCGCGAGTCGAACGACTCGACGTGTCGCAACGTTACGGGCGTCCGTCCGCGGGTGTACTTCGCTCCCTCCCCCGCGTTGTGTTCGGCGACTCGCCGGTCGACGTCGGTGGTGTATCCGGTATAAAAGGTTCCGTCGGCACACTCGATCACGTAGACGTGATGATCGGTCATGTCGGTGTCACGCCCCGTCGATGGCACGGGCGATCAGCCCGGCCTGTGCGCCGGCGACGAATCCGGCGTCGACGTTCACGGTCGTGAGGACGGTACACGACTGGAGCGCCCCTGACAGCGCGGCGGCTCCCTCGCCCCCCTCACCGTACCCCGTCGACACCGGGAGCGCGATCACGGGCGCGGCGACGAGCCCGGCGACGACGGTCGGGAGTGCCCCCTCGCGGCCGGCCGCGACGACGACGACGTCGGCCTCGCGGATCCGCTCTACCTGATCGAGCAGCCGGTCGAGGTTGGCCACGCCCACGTCCCCGATCCGGTCGACGGCCGCCCCGACCTCGCGCGCCACGAGCGCCGCCTCTCCGGCGACTGGCGCGTCGGCGGTGCCGGCGGCGACGACGGCAACCGTGGCGTCGAGTTCGGGGAGTTCGAACCCGTCGGCGTGGGCCACGACCGTCCGGGTGGTTTCGTCGACCTCGACGGTCGCGTCCGGCGCGGCCTCGTCGATCGTGTCCCGGATCGCAGCGGCGTGGTCGGGACTTGTCCGAGTCACAAGCGCGCGCCCGGTCGATTCCAGCGCAGTCATCGCCAGCGCCGCTGCCTCCGCGGGACGTTTCCCCTCCGCGAGTACCGCCTCGGGAATGCCTCGGCGCTGCTCTCGGTCCGCATCGAAGCGGCCCGCGTCCGTGGTCACGTATCCTGACAGCCGGGACTCAGCCTCCGAAACGTCGATCTCACCGGCCGCCAGTGACTCAAGGGTGTCGCGCGCGTCGGTTCGCTCCTCTCGCATGGCCGAGTCTCCGTTCTCCACGGGTTCGTAGCCGTCGATTCGGCGGCCGAAGCCGCCGATCCAGTCGCCAGATCCCCCTACCTGCGCCTGTTCGACAAAAGACTTAAATACGTAATCCGCCGCGGACCCCCGTGAACGGCCAGCACGGCGTCCCTCGCGGGCGAATTCAGGAACTCTTATTAACTATCGCGGGATACCAACGGGTGCATGGCAGACCTTATTGTCAAAGCGGCAGTCAAGGAAGCGCTGGACGACAAGAACGTCGCTTCGGACTTCTACGACGCGCTGGACGACGAAGTGGACGAGCTGCTCGAAGACGCCGCACGCCGCGCCGAGGCTAACGACCGGAAGACGGTCCAGCCGCGCGACCTGTAAGGCGCTCAATCCTGCCGTTTTATTTCGACCCACAGAGAGCGACTGCTATCGCTGTCGTGATCGCCTTCGTCGTGGTCGTTCCCTCGCGTCTCCCTCCGTCTAGAGCTGTTCGACTCGAACTCCCCGCTCCGTTCCGACGTGGATCTCGTCGGCGAGGCCGACGAACAGCCCGTGTTCGACGACGCCAGGGGTCGAAGAGAGCGTCGCGGCCAGCGTCGCCGGGTCCGGAATCACCCCGAACGCACAGTCAAGCACGACGTTCCCATTGTCGGTGACGACGGGGCCGTCCTTCCGCTCGGCACGTCGAAGGGTCGGCTCCCCGCCCGCTTCTCTGACCGCCCGAGCGACGACTTCCCGACCGCTCGGAAGTACCTCCACCGGCACGGACCGGTCGAGACCGTCAACCTCCTTGGACGGATCGACGACGACGAGGAACCGGTCGGCGGCCGCGTCGACCAGCTTTTCGCGGGCGTGTGCCGCCCCACCTCCCTTTATTAATGCACCTCCCGCAACGGCGCCGTCGGTCACCGCTTGGTCTGCCCCGTCGATGGCAACGTCGATCCCCTGTCCGTCCGGGCCAACCGCCTCGTCGAGGTCGATGAGGGGGATTCCGACATCGAGCGCGAGTTCGCGGCTGGCGAACGACGTCGCCACGCCACGGATGTCGAGGCCGGCGTCGATTCGGTCGCCGAGCGCGCGGATCGCGTGTGCCGCGGTCGAGCCGGTTCCCAATCCGACGACGTCGCCGTCGTCGACTGCTTCGACCGCCGACTCGCCGGCTCGCCGCTTCGCCGCGTCGCTGCCGCCGCTCGTCTTCATACCTCGGGGTGTGCGTGGAGAGACTGAAAAGGCGTCGGCGTCGTTCGGATCACGATCATCCGAGCGGTCACTCCAACCGGTCGAGTACCGCCTCCGCGTCGTACGCCAGCGTGAGCTCACGCGAGCGCCCTCGTCCGTCGACATCCGCGTACTCCGCGTCGATGACGCCTAGTTGGTCCAGCTTGTTGATAATCTCCGAGTAGCGGGTGTAGCCGAGGTCGGTCTCCTCGCGGAACGCCTCGTACACGGGGCCCGCGCGCTCACCGTCGTTGGCCGCGAGCACCCTGACGAGCGCGCGCTCGGACTCCGAGAGCCCGCGGAGCGACCGCGAGAGGTGAACGTGTTTGGACTTGTCGTAGGCGGACTCGACATCGTCGTCGGTGATCGTCCGTGAGGCGCGCATCTCGGCGTTGAGCCCCGCACGTCGGAGGAGATCGAT
>CAYRWH010000052.1:0-9822 GCA_964427935.1 uncultured Halobellus sp.
TGATGCGTCATCGCCGAGAGGAACGGTAGCACCTCGCGTCGGGCGGTCGTCATGCTGCAGCCGCTCGCCGCCGCGATCCGCTGGACGACCTCGTCGGCGGTCGCGTCCGAGGAGGGCCAGAACTGCGGCCGACCGTATCTGGTCCAGCCACCCTTCGTCCCGTCTCGGGCGGCAGCCACGCCCGCGGCGGCGTTGTCGGTCGCGTATCGCCAGTACGTGTAGTTCTGCGTCGCTCGCACGCGACCGAGCCACCGGTCCGCGTTCGCGAGGAAGTCGTACGCCCGCGTCGCCTCCATCGGGTCGTACACGTCGAGCACGTTGCCCTCGATCCACTTCGTCAGGTCGTCCGGCGTCTCGTCGACCGCGTACGCCGACTGTAACGCCTCCTCCGCGGACTCCTCTTTGAGCACCGCGTCGAGGAACGGGAATATCCCCATCGCCTTGTCCCGGTCGGCCGTCACGACGTCCTCGACGGCGATCGCGTCGCGCCCCTCGGCGGCGGCCTGGAGGTCGTTCACTGCTCCCCGGAGATCCCCCCGATTCCGCTCGGCGATGCGTTCGAGCGCGTCCGACTCGAACTCGATCCCTTCCTTCCGGCAGACGTCCCTGAGACCGGGAACGATCGACCGTGCAGAGACGTCACGGAACTCGATCTCCCGGGTGGCGCTGCGGAGTCCGCGAGCCATGTCGTAGTAGTCGTTGGCGATGAGTACGATGGGCTGTCCGGACTCCTTGACGAGCGTCGTTATCGCCGAGGCACCGCCACGGTCGTAGTTGCCGTGGATGTTGTCCGCCTCGTCGAGAATCACGAGCTGTCTGGAGGCGGTGTCGCCGCCGCTTGCCCCGCCACCGGCGGCGCTCCCGCCGAGAGTCGCGTTCCGGGCCGCGCGCCCGGCGAACCGCTCGATGACATCGGCGGTCCGTTGATCGGAAGCGTTCAACTCGACCGTTTCCCAGTCCAGATCGCTCGCGAGCGCGTGGGCCGCGCTCGTCTTCCCGATGCCCGGACTCCCGTGGAGGATGACTGCCTCACGGTGGTCGTCCCACGAGCGCGCCCACTCCGCGAACGCGTCGCGGGCCTTGTCGTTGCCGCGGACCTCCGAGAGCGTGCTCGGGCGGTATCTCTCCGTCCAATCGGCCATTGTCGAAGGAACGCGCGAGTGCCGTTTAGTGGTTGCGGAGCAGCGTGTGTTTCTGGGTCCGAGTCGCGCGGCCGGTGGATCTGGAGCCACCCGCCCGTGACAGCCAGATTGAGGATTAGTTGCCTGTGGCCGCGTCGGCGACGAGGGTATCAGCGAGCACCGGCGCGACGCTCGCAACGCTACAGCCGCGTTCGATCGTATCGGTCCCGACGATCCGGTCGACGCCCGCATCACGGAGCTTTGTCACGGCGTTTGCGGCGAGCATCGGGTGGACGCACGCGGCGACGATGCGCGACGCACCCCGATCAGTTAACACCCCAACCGCCTCGCTCATCGTCGACCCGGTGGCGACGATGTCGTCGACGACGACGACATCCCGTCCGGAGACGGACGCGTCCGAGGGGGACACCTCGACCGCGCCCGTCTCGCGGTCGCGGTGTTTCTCGAAGTAGTCGGTTTCGCCCGTCCCGTACGCGTCACGGACAGTTCTGGCGATCTCGACAGCACCCTCATCGGGCGCGAGAAACAGCGGCTCGGTAAGATCGCTCGCCAGCGGGTCCGCGAGGACGCTTGCGGCGTCGACGATCTCGACAGGAACCGCGTAGAACTCGCTGACTGCGGACTCGTGGGGGTTTACTAGCACGACCCGGTCGGTTCCTGTCGATATTGCGCGAGCCATGGCCCGCGCTGAGACCGGCTCTCCGTCGGTAAACGACTGGTCTTGTCTCGCGTAGCCCATGTACGGGATCACGGTTGTGACGTGTTCCGCTCCCGCCTCCCGGACCGCGTCCTGTAGCTGGAGCAGTTCGACCCACGCGGAATCGGAGTCGGTCGTCGCCACCACGGTCGCCGTTTCGCCGTCGAACTCGGGTACGGCTGCGAGGCGCTCGTCGTCCGGAAACCGGTCGTACGTCGCCGTCGCCAGCGGTCGATCCGTCTCGTCGGCGAGCGCGGCCGCCAGCTGTTGGGAACTCGACCCGGGTACGATCATAGGCGTTCGTTCCGCAGTCATCGGTAAACCAGTTTCTGTACTCGGCCGCAGGACGGAGACACGAGTATCCGTCCCCGACTGGGACGTCTCTGGGTCGCTCCCACCGAGCGGGAATCGCCGGAAGCAATTTTATATTGGTACCCGATACCATGTATGAGATGCCCGTGCCCGACGCCGTGTCCGCTTCCAGCGATTCTGACCCCCCGACGATCACGCGTTCCGACAAACGGGTCCTCGCGTACCTCGACGAGGTGGGGACGGATTATCCAGCCTTCATCGCCGGTAACACGGGTCTGTATGCTGACCACGTCGACGAGCGGTTGGAGAAACTAGCGTCCGCGGGACTCGTCGAACGGGTGACCGGCGAGTCTGTGTACCGGATCACTGACGCGGGCCGCGACGCGCTTCAGGGAGACTGCGGCTCGTGGTCTGATTGAATTCACCGACCGAGTTCCTCGTGTGCCGACGCGAGGTTCCGTGAGCCGAGCGCGGCAAGCAACGAGAGTTCGCCGGCGAGCGCGCCAACCGCAATTGCCTCCGCGAGCGCGTCGGCGTTGCTGCCGGCCGGATCGCCGCCACCTCGGACACCAAGCACATCGAGCCCGGCAGCTTGCGTCGGCAGCTTCGTCCCGCCGCCGACGGTACCAACCTCCAGGCTTGCGAGGGAGACAGAGACGTAGAGGTCGCCGTCGGGAGTTACCTCCGCGGTGGTGATCGCGTTCGCGCCCTCGACGACTTGTGCCTCGTCTTGCCCGGTTGCGAGGAACATCGCGGCGACCGTGTTAGCGACGTGCGCGTTGAAGCCGAGCGACCCCGCCTTCGCGGAGCCGACGTGGTTCTTCCGAGTGTTGATCTCCGCGATAGCCTCGGGCGTCGTGTGGAGCCGATCCTCGACGATCTCACGAGGGATTTCGACATCCGCAGCAACCGACCGACCCCGACCCTCTACCGCGTTGACGGCGGCAGGCTTTTTGTCCGAACAGAGGTTCCCCGAGAGCGCGACGAGTGTGGCGTCCGTCTCTGCCTCGATCACGTCACACGCCTCGCGGGTGGCGATGGTGACCATGTTCATCCCCATCGCGTCTTTCGTGTCGAAGCTGAACCGCAGATAGACGTTGTTGCCGACGACGTACGGCGTGGCATCGAGTAGTTCGCCGTGACTCGTCGTCGACTCGGCGGCCTCGCGAAGCGACGGGACGTTGTCACGAACCCACGACGCGAGCGCCTCAGCCTCGGCGACATCGCCGACACGAAACACGGGCGCACGTGTCATCCCGCTTTTCGTCACTCGGGCGGTCGAGCCGCCGGCGGCGTCGATGACCGAACAGCCGCGGTTGACTGACGCAACGAGCGCACCTTCTGTGGTCGCCATCGGCAGATATCTGTCGCCGGCAAACGCGCCCCCGTCGACGCTCACAGGGCCGGCGACACCGACCGGGATCTGGATGCCCCCGATCATGTTGTCGATATTTGGGTCGGCAGCGGCGGCGTCGAACGTGTAGTCGCCGAACGCGTCCACGTCGGCCCCCGACTGCTCGGCGACCACGCGACGGCGGACGATTGCCGCCGTCTCGGCGTTGACGTGTGCGTCGAGTTCGTGGAGCCGTACGTCCCCGTCGCGAACGCGATCGACGAGGTCGGAAACGGTTGAATCGCTCATGTTGCCGTCTCCTCACGGCTGGTGCTAATGACTGTCGGTTCCACCGTTTTCGGGGAAACAGTGCCGGATTGGCCCTTCACCGACCAACGAAATCAGAGAGCCGTTTCCGGAGGCTTTCGCGTCCGAGAGTGAGGTAGTAGGCGTTGCCGCCGTCTTCGTAGTAGTTGTCGATCCGGCGCTCGATCTCGAAGCCAAGGTGTTCATAGAAGCCGAGCGCCTGTTCGTTGGTTGTGCGGGCGTGACAGGAGACGGATCGGTTCTCCTCGGCGATATCGGCGATCAACCGTTCCGCGTGGCCCCGCCCTCGGTGGTCGGGATCGACCGCGAGAAAGAGAATATAGCCGTCGCGTCGGACGGAGGCGAAGGCAACGAGGGTGCCGTCCTCAAAAAGGAGGTGTGTCGTCGAGCGTCGATACGCGTCGACAAAGAACCCACGTCGCTGGCGGAGAACTCCCTCCGTGGAGCGGATGCGCTCCTTGAGGTCCCACGCTGTACCAACGTGGTCGGACTCCCCCGGCGGATCTATCCGCTTTTCGACGTTAACGCTCACTACGCGGAAGTAACACGCTAAGAGAGTATAACTCCACCGCCGTCGGAACGGATTACTCGTCGGTGTCGACGACGACTTCGAATCGAGCCCCGCCCGATTCGGATCCAGTAGCCACACGGATCTCCCAGCCGTGAGCCGCAACAACCCGTTTCACGATGCTCAGCCCGAACCCAGTCCCATCTCGTGTGGTCGTGTAGCCGGCGTCGAACACCTCCCCCCGGTCTGACTCGGGGATCCCGGGACCGTCGTCCGCGACGTAGAACCCGTTTGGCAGGCCACCAACGGTGACGGTTACACCCGATCCCCCGTGTTCGACGGCGTTCCCGAGAAGGTTCTCGAAGAGCTGTCGGAGCCGACTCCTGTCGGCTTGGACCGTCCGATCGACATCGACAATGAGTGTGGCGTCGTCCGTCCCCGCGACGGTTCCCCAACACGCCTCGACGACGCTCGCGAGGTCGATCGGTTCCCGCGTTCCAAGGTCGTCGCCGTCGCGTGACAGCGTCAAGAGGTCTTCGATGAGCCTCCCCATACGGTCGTGTGCGTTAGCCACGGCGTCAAGGTGATCGCTGTCACAGTTCTTTTGGGCAAGCGCCAGTTGCCCTTGCGCCACCGTAAGCGGGCTCCGGAGGTCGTGACTGACCACGTCAGCGAACTCCGCAAGGCGATCGTTCCGTTGTCTGAGTTCGTCACGGCTGCGCCGTAACTCTCGTTGACGCTCGCGCTCGTCCAGTGCGGTTTGTGTCGCGGTAGCGAGGAGACGCCCGAGGAGTTGGTCGGTCGCATCGAACGCGGCCGGCGTCGGCTCTCCGAACGATATCACTCCGTGCCCCTCGACCGGGAGGAGCATGAGGCTCCGGAGTCGGGTGCTCCGTGTGTTCGGTTCGTCCGTTGCCTTCGTCGGATCGTCCGTCGCTGTCCTCGTTGTGTTCACCTCGATCGAATCGAGATCGTCGTACACCCGGATTTCGCCCGTTTCGAACGCATCCAATGCGAGCGATTCAGTTCCGTGGTCTGCCGGCTCGTTGTCCTCAGCTGCTCCGGACAGCGGGACGAGTTCTCCAGTCTCGGGGTCCTGAAGTCGGACGACGGTGGCGGCGAACCCGAGGACGGAGTCGCCGGCAGCGACGGCCCGCTCTGCGACCTCGTCTCGTGACTCGGCACAGATGAGCTCTCGCGTCGCGTCGTGGAGGCGTTCGAGCCGGTCTTGACGCGTTCGAAGCGTCTCTTCGCGTGTCACGCGGTCGATTGCGGCTTCGAGGTAGTTCGCGAGTATCTCCACGAGGAGGACATCAGTGTCGGAGAACGCGTTCGCCTCGGGTGCGGAAATAATGAAGAGGCCGTGTTCGCCGATCGGATGGAGTACCACGCTGCTCGCGGGGGTCTCTTCGGTCAGGAGATCGGACCCCTGTACGTCGTCAATACGGAGCGGTTCACCGTCTCGAAACACGTCCCACGCGAGGTGTGCCCGCGACCCCGGCGGCGCGGATTTATCGTAGGACGGCAGCTCGTCGAACATCTCCGAGGCAGCGTCCACGACTGTAATCGGTTCCAGCCGAGTTCCATCGTCGTTCACCAAGTGAACGCCGCTCAACGGCGCCCCAATGATCTCATCAGCGGCGTCGTTCGCTAACCGCGCCGTTTCCGCAACCGTCTGGGTGTAGTTGAGCTCTCGGGTTCGTTCCCTGAGCCGCATCAGTTTTCGATCGCGCTCCCGGCGCTCGGAGATATTCCGGCTACTGACGACGAACCGATCGTCGCCGGCAAGGTCGATTCGACGGATATTAATGCTGACCGGAAACGTCGATCCGTCCCGACGCCGGTACCTGCTCTCTACCGCCAACCGATCGCCTGCCTCCATCTCGCTCCAGATGTCTCGTAGCTCGTCGGGACCGATCGTTTCGTCGAGCTCCCAGACCGACATCTCGGTCAGCGCCTCCGCGTCGTAGCCCGTCTCCGCACACAGCTGTGGGTTGACATCAAGGATCTGTCCATGTTCGTCGTGGACGTTGATCATGTCCGGAGAGTGTTCGAACAGCGCCTCAAGACGGGCCGTCGTCTGCTCTAACTGCTCCGCACGCTCTTTCCGCTCTGTCACGTCGGTAATGAATCCCTCGATGGCGACCGCGTCGTCGGCGTCGACGGCGCGTCCACGTTCCCACACCCATTTCGTCGTTTCGTCGGCAGTCACGATCCGGTAGGTGATCTCGAAGCTCTCTCCGTCGGCAAGGTCTGCTTGAATGGTTTCGCGGACAAAGTCTCGATCATCGGGGTGGATGATGTCGTCTCCCCACGTTACCTCGTCTCGTTCCAACGCTTCGGCGGTGTATCCGATCAGGGCTTCGACTTCTCCCTCGACCGTTTCCATCGGCCACCCGCTCTCGTTCCGACAGCGATATATCACGCCCGGAAGCGTGCTGATGAGCGTTTCCAAGCGTCGCGTTCGCTCCGTCAGCATTCGGCGCGCGCGGTGACTCTCGACCGCGTTCAGCACACGGTTGGCCAGCAGCTCGTACTGCTCGGTTCCCGTTTCCTTTTGTAAGTAATCGGTTACGCCGGCGGAGATCGCCTCACCGGCAACTGCCTCGGACCCCTTGCCCGTAAAGAGAATGAACGGTAAGTCAGGGTGTCTCTCACGAACCGCTCGAAGAAATTCGATCCCGTTGCGTCCTGGCATTTCGTGGTCAGAAACGACACAGTCGAATGCACCCCGACGCAGCGCCGCCAGCCCGTCCTCTGCGTTAGTCTCGACGTGGACGTCGATCCGGTCGTCCTCGCGTTCGAGGAACGTCGCGACGATATCGGCGAGGGCCGGGTCGTCGTCGACATGGAGAACCCGGATCGGTTCAGCGGTACTGCTCATCGTGAACGGGTGGTTATCTCAGACGCCTATAAGAGTATGGAGGCATACGCTCTCGGCCCGGATTGCCTAGAATCGTCGATAGCAACACGGAAACCCCGTGGCTTCGAACTCTGAACCGTGCCGTACGAACTCCGAGACCACACCGCCGACGTTGCTGTCGAGGCGGAGGGAGACAGCCTCTCGACGCTGTTTGTGGCGCTTGCCGACGGGCTCGCAGCCGCGAGCGCGACGGCAATCCCCAACGATATCGGCGACCGATTCGAGTTGGAGGTCGTCGCCGAGAGCCGTGAGGCCTTGCTGTTCGACTACCTTGGCCAGTTGATCTACGAGCGCGACGTGCGCCTCGTCCTCCCGGTCGACCACCGCTGTACCGTCCACGAACCCGGCGATTTAGCCGCCGCCGGCGACTCCGCGGACTCAGAGGAGTGGCGGGTCGCGGCCAGCGCACGCGGAGTGCCCCTCGACGCCGTGGCCGCCAGGGAAATCAAAGCGGTCACTTACTCCCAGATGGCGCTCGAACGCCGGGAAGACGGGTGGTACGCGTACGTCGTGTTCGACGTGTGAGGCTTCGACGCTCCGGTTATGGTTCATTATTATTAACCATTATGTTTATCGAGTACATTGGTACCACATGGCACACTCAGAACGGAGCGAACCGGCACGCGCTGGCCGGCGGTGGCGCGCGGGAGCAAGCAGCGGGCTCGTCGCCGGTGTAGCGATGGGCGCTGTGTTGCATTGGATGCTCGGGCTCATGCCGACGATCGGCGCGCTGATCGGGACCGAGACGGTCCTCGCCGGATGGGCCGTTCACCTTTTTAATAGCACCCTGTTCGGTGGGCTGTTCGTCGCCCTCTTCGATCGCCCCTTCTTCGCGGACCTGCGCGGAGACGTGGGTGGGTGTCTCTCGCTGGGTGTCCTCCACTCCGCGCTGCTCGGCGTCATCACCGGCGGACTGTTGTTGCCGACTGCGATCGCGGTCGAGGGGGCGACGACCCTGCCAGTGCCGACGCTGCCGGTTCCGGGACTCACGGCGAGTTTCGAGTTCGGAGTCGTCATCGCGGTTGCACATCTCGTTTACGGTGTCGTGTTAGGTCGAGTGTTTGCCGCGTTCACGCTCGCCGAGGGCGCGATCGGCTGGCTCCCGATCAGCCCAGTCAACCGGTGAGCGTTCGCAGTTCCAGTCAAACAGAGACCGTCGGCGATCCCGGTCGCCGGGGGCGGTCGTTCTCCCAGCCGCTGACGTAACGCCCTTCCCCTCTCATGTCGAACTGCCGTCTATGACTACACGCGAGTTCGACGGGATCCGGCTGGAGAAGGTGCGAGAGCACGTCTGGGAGATCCCGCGCGAGGGAGAGATGAACGTTCCCGCACGGGTGCTGGCTAGCGAGTCGCTCCTTGAGGAGATCGGCGAAGACGATACCCTCCAGCAACTGCGGAACGCAACCCACCTGCCGGGCATGGTCGAACCCGCCCTCTGTATGCCCGACGGGCATCAAGGATACGGCTTCCCGGTCGGCGGAGTCGGCGCTATCGACGCCCGGACTGGCTGTATATCACCCGGGGCGGTCGGCTACGATATCAACTGCGGCGTTCGGATGGTGAACACGAATCTGACGTACGAGGAAATTGCGGGCCGCGAGGAGGAACTCGTCGACGCGCTGTTTGCGGCGATCCCCGCCGGTCTCGGCGGCGGGGGGGTGATCGACGGCAACGCCGACGCCATCGAAGGCGCGCTCGAACGCGGCGTGGAGTGGGCTGTCGAGGAGGGGTACGGAATCGAGAGCGACCTCGCCCGCTGTGAGGACGAGGGGCGTCGCCCGGACGCCCGTCCGGAGTACGTCTCTCAAAAGGCGATGGACCGCGGGCGCAACCAGATGGGCTCGCTTGGCTCCGGCAACCACTTTCTGGAGGTCCAGCGTGTCACCGACGTGTTCCGCGAAGAAGTCGCCGAGTCGTACGGGCTGGAGGAAGACGGCATCGTCGTCCTGATCCACTGTGGGAGCCGCGGACTCGGCCATCAGACCTGTAACGATTACCTTCGACGGATCGAGCAGGAACACGACGACCTCCTCGCGGAACTCCCCGACAAAGAGCTCGCAGCCGCTCCGGCCGGCTCCCAACTTGCGGAGGAGTACTACGGTGCGATGGCCGCGTGTATCAACTTCGCGTGGGTGAACCGCCAGCTCATCACCCACCGGACTCGCGAGACGTTCGGCGAGGTGTTCGACGCCGACCCGATCGACGACCTCGGGATGGAACTCCTCTACGATGTCGCTCACAACATCGCAAAAAAGGAGACACACGAGGTCGGCGTCGGCCCGGACGGACGCCCCGCAGTCGGCGACGCAGCGGTCGATCGGGCGGACCGTGAGCTGTACGTCCACCGAAAAGGGGCAACACGCGCGTTCCCCGCCGGACACGCAGACGTCCCCGAGGTGTACCGGTCGGTCGGTCAGCCCGTGATCATCCCCGGCAGCATGGGTGCCGGATCGTACGTGCTTCGCGGCGGCGACGAGTCGATGGCCGTCTCCTTCGGCTCGACCGCACATGGAGCCGGTCGACTGATGAGCCGAACGCAGGCGAAACAGGAGTTCTGGGGCGGCGACGTACAAGACGACC
>CAYRWH010000053.1:0-9730 GCA_964427935.1 uncultured Halobellus sp.
CCAGTCACCGGGCGGCGGATCCGCCCGCACGGAGCGTAACACCGAGTCAAATCGCCGAGAGTCGCCGCGCCGGGAGTCAACGTTCCGGAAGCGGGTGCGACAGCATCTCGACGCCGGCTGGAAAATAAAACGCGACGACGGGCACACGGTGGTGCTCGTCGACCGTGATATCGGCTCGATCCCGATCCATGTTCTGTTGTTGCTCACCACTGGCGGCGTCGGCAATCTCCTGTACGGCTACTACCATCACTCCACCCTCGCCGAGACGCGCCGCCTCTCCGTCGACGACGAACACTACCCGATACCGAAACGGGAGCCAGACGAGGAATCAGCGCTGACGACCGCCTCGGCGTACGCGTTGAGTGCGATTGTCCTCCTCGTCGGGCTGTTCATCGCGGTCGTCGCCACACAAGGAGGATCACTCGCCATGACGGCTGTTGGCCTCGTGCTCGCGCTCTCCGGTCTCCTCGTCGCTCCACCCGCCGATGAGCGACTCGATCGGCGGCACGAAGTCACCGCGTTCGGTCGCCGAAAAACCGTTGACCACCGGGTCCTCGAACCAGTCGATCCCGCCGAGGAGCCGTGTGTCGTCTGCGACCGGGAGTTCCACGGGGGGATCGTTCGCCGTCGACGAGACGAGACGCTCGTCGCGGGCGTGCCGGTCCGCACCCACGAACACGAGACGAACCACTACTGTGCGGCGTGTGCCCGCGAGGACCTCTTCGGAACCGACGGCCCCACCGCGCCGTCCACGGACGTCGAGGCGTCCCTCGACCAGGCGGTGGGCGAGGCAGTTGACGGGGCGATGGACGAGACGGTTGACGGGGCAGTCGACAAGGCGGGGACGGTCGGCGGCCGCGATCCGGTTTCGGAGACGACGACCGACGACGAGCGGTAGGATGGGTCCCGTCGGCGTCGACGCGGCCCCGACCGTATCCCGCCGGCGTCGACACGGTTACCCGACCGGCAGCCCAACGACCGCCCATGTCGAAGCAACCGATCACGCTCTACCGACTCCAAGCGTGTCCGTTCTGCGAGCGCGTCGTTCGAACGCTCGACGCGCTCGGACTCGAATACCGGTCTAGATACGTCGAACCGATGCACTCCGAGCGCAACGTCGTCAAGCGCGTCTCCGGCGCGCGAAGCGTCCCGGCTATCGTTGACACGGAGACCGGCGTCACGATGTCCGAAAGCGCGAACATCGTCGCGTATCTCGAACGAACCTACGGCGCGACCGGAGACGAGGCGGTGGCCGATGGCGGAGTCGTGAGCCCGAATGAGACCACGAACGGAGGTGCCTGAGATGGACCTCGGATTCGACGTGGTCGACCTGCCGGAGACCGACCACGTTGCCGTGGGTGACCTCGCGCCGGAGTTCACTCGCCCGCTCGTCGGCGACGAGTTCTGGGAGGACCGCGCGCTCTCCGAACTCGTCGATGGACCCACACTGCTCCTCTGTCACCCAATGGACGGGGCGTTCCAGACGACGTACCTGTACAACGAGGTCGACGACAGGGGCTGGACCGACGACGTAGATGTGTACGGGCTCTCCGTTTCCTCGCCGTACGAACACAAGCGCTTACTCGCCGAGCGCGGTGACGGTGTCCGTGTCTTCTCGGACCCGACCGCGACGGTGGTCGAGCGCTACGGCGTCGATCACGATATCGATGGAATGGCCGGAATCACCGAGGCGCGTCCCGCTGTTTTCCTCCTCGATTCAGAACGCGTCGTCCGGTACGCGTGGGTCGCAGGCGAGCACCCGGAGTTTCCCGACTACGACGCAGTCGAGGCGGCTATCGACGAACTCGTCGAGTGACCACACCGGTTGTATCGAAGCTGGTACCCCCGGTCAGAATCCGTCTTCGAAGACGAACGTACCGTCACGCTGGACGACCTCGCCGTCGACCTCGATGACCGAGTTCTCGCTCATGTCGACTATCATATCGACGTGCTCGGCGGACTCGTTCGTCTCGTTTTCCTCGCCGACAGTCTCCGGATACGCGGACCCAACCGCCATATGGACGGTGTCGCCCATCTTCTCGTCGAACAGCATGTTGTACGTGAACCGGTCGATCTGGCGGTTCATCCCGATTCCGAGCTCGCCGAGGCGACGAGAGCCGTCGTCGGTGTCGAGAATCCCCGTCAGCAGCTCCTCGTTGCGCTCGGCGGAGTGGGACACAACCTCGCCGTCCTCGAAGCGCAGCCGAACCCCGTCGATCTCGCGTCCGTAGCGATACAGGGGGAGATCAAAGTGGACCGCACCGTCGACCCCGTCGCGGACGGGGGCGGTGAACACCTCGCCACCCGGGAGATTTGCCTCTCCGTAGTCGTTGAGCGTCGAGTTGCCGGACACGTCGAGGGTAAGATCCGTCTCCTCACCCGACCGGATCCGGACCTCGTCGGCGTCGTCGAGGATAGCCACCATCTTCTCCTGAAACGCACGCTGTTCGTCCCAGTCAAGCGAGACGGCGTCCCAAACGAAGTTCTCGTACGCTTCCGTACTCATCCCGGCGAGTTGCGCGTGGCTCGCCGTCGGGTACTGCGTGAGACACCACGTCTTCGAGAGTCGCGTCCGCTTGACCTCCTCCATTGCGCGGTTGTACGCCGCGTTCGTCTTCGGGTCAATGTCGGCATCCTCTGTCGCGTTTGCCCCACCGCGTGCGATAACGAACACGTCTGCCTCCTCGTAGAGCGCGCGGCGGTGGCTCGGCTCGGAGAACTCCTCGGCGGAGCGTTTAAAAGCGCGTTGGGCACGTTTCGAGTAGTTGAGGTAGATCGGATTTGCACCGCGGTCACCGCAGACCTCGTGGAGCGCAACGGCGAGGTCCTCGGCTTCTTTCGGCAGCTGGATGACCACGTCGTCGCCGGACGTGATCCCCGTCGAGTGGTCGGCGATCGTCTCGGCGTGTTCTCGTACGCGTGCGTCCATGGATACCTAAGCCGTCTCGCCGCGTGGGATTATCGTTTTCCTTTCGGACGCCGCCGACACAACGGGTTTGACCCCACCGTACGTAGCTGAACGTATGGCCCGGATCGCGCTCAGGCTCGTCGCGGCGACAGTCGGCGTCGGGCTGTTGATCGCGTACCTGATTGTGGCGCTGTTCGTCTTCGAGACGGTGCGGTTCCTCGCATCACTCCTCCCAAGTCTTGTCGAGTTGGTGGTCGTCCTCATCGTCGCGACCCTCGTATCGACGTACGTCAGTTACCGGTTCGGAACGTCGCGTCTCATCGCCGCCATCGAGACGGATCGACTGCCGCGCGAACGAGCCCCGGAACTCCATCGACGACTCGACGCTCTCGTTGACCGGATGGACCTCGCCCGTCCGACGCTATACGTCGGCGATCTGCGCGCGCCGAACGCCTTCGCAGTCGGTGGCTCTGACGGCGGTGGGCTCGTCGTTGACCGGTCGCTGTTCCGGCTGCTGTCGTCGTCAGAGCTCGAAGGGATCCTCGCCCACGAACTCGCCCACCTAGAGCGAAACGACGGTCTGATGGCTGCCGTCATCGACGGATTTGCTCAAACTGTTGTGGGGATCGCCACCATCACGGCAATGCCAGCGCTGTTGGTCCTCTCGGGACTGGCTCGCGCGTCAGCGTGGATTCGCGGGCGTCCCAGCGACCGCTCCGGCGTGTTCTCGTGGCTCCGGCGGGGGCTCGTCGCGGGGCTGATCGGTGGGTTCGTGCTCACGACGCTCGTGGTCCGGGCACGCTCGCGACGCCGGGAGTTCGCTGCTGACGACCGCGCAGCCGAGGTGACGGGAGACCCGCTCGCGCTGGCGCGGGCGCTCCGTCACATTGAGCGTGCGACGGAGCCGTCATGGCCGCTCGCGCCGTTTTCAGCGTACCGTGAGACTGACTCCCCGATTGAGCGGTGGCTCTCGACCCATCCGCCGGTCGACGAGCGCGTCAAGCGACTGCGACGGCGAGCGGAGACACCGCGAGGCGACCCGTTGCGTGGCGAATCAGTCAACTCACGGATCGGGTGAGGGAACCGGTCCCGCCTGACACGACCGTTTCCTCAACGTCCGCACCGCCGGATACCCGTTCCGCGAGACCTGTTCCGCGAGACCTGTTCCGCGAGACCGCGTCATGGTCGTGTATCGGCAGTACCGTATGTTTCGCGTGGATTTATGCGCTCAGCGTTGGTTATTTCGTTACAACGATGCGAGAGGTTCCAGACACCGACGACGTGCTTGAAGCGCTGGCGAGTCTCCCGACGCTTGCGCACCCTACCGCCTCGCCTGACGGCGACGAGGTGGCGGCGTACTACGACGACACCGGTCGCAACGAACTCCACGTGTTCGACGTCGAGTCGGGCGATCGGAGCCAGTGGAGCGACGGCAACGTTCCCCGAAACGCTCGTTGGTTCGTCAAGTGGGGTGCGGACGGCGAGCGCGTCTTCTTCCACGTCGACGAGGACGGAGACGAGCAGAACGACATCCACGCGATGTCACGCAGCGGAGACGTCGAACAAGTCGTCGAAATGGACGGACAGGTCATCCTCAACGACGTCGGCGACGACGGGCGTACCCTGATTCTCGGGTCAAGTCGTGACGGACAGATGAATCTGTTCCGGCACGACTTACAGACTGACGAGACCGAGAAGATCACCGAATACGACCGCGCAACAGGTGGGGCGACTCTCTCGCCGGACTGTGAGCGGATCGCCTACAGCACGAACGAGAGCGACGACTTCGACAACCGAGACGTGTACGTGGCCGACGCGGACGGATCGAACCCCCGAAACCTCGCGCTCGGTGAGGTCGGCGGGGAGTCGGGGCCGGTCGACTGGGGGCCGGACGGGCAGCAACTTCTTGTCGAGGATAACTCCGCCGACCTCGGTCGTATCGGCGTCTATAACCTGAAATCGGAGTCTGTGCGATGGCTCGGCGACGGCGAGTACGAGGAGTCCGCGACTGCCTTCCTCCCGGACGGCAACCGCGTCATCGGGACTCGGGTTCGGGATGCCGTCACCGTCCCCGTCGTCTACGACCTCGAAACCGGCGAGGCGACCGAGTTCGACCTTCCGGAGGGAGTCGCCAGCTTCAGCCGAAGCGGGAATCCGATACTCGGCGAGGACCACGTACTGCTCACCCACACCTCACCGACGACCCGGTCGGAACTGCTCGCGTACGACCTCTCGACACACGAGTACGAGACGCTCGTCGAAGCCGAGTACGGACCGTTCTCCCCTGACGATTTCGCGGACGCCGAGTACGTCACGTTCGACTCCGACGGTGTTCCGGAGACGCCGCAGGCGGCGATCGAACACGACACCTACGAGACGTTCGAGATTGGCGCGTTGCTGTACGACTCCGGCGAGCGCCCCTCGCCGCTCGTCGTCAACCCGCACGGCGGGCCGCGGGCGCGCGACACGAAGCGATTCGATCTGTACACGCAGGTGCTCGTCTCACAGGGGTTCTCGGTGCTCAAGGTCAACTATCGCGGATCGACCGGACGTGGTCGGTCGTTCGTCCGCGAACTTCACGACGACTGGGGCGGGGCCGAACAGGGAGATGTCGCGACCGGGGTCGAACACGTACTCACCGAGTACGACTGGCTCGACGAGGACCGCGTCGTCGTCTTCGGCGGCTCATACGGTGGCTACTCCGCCTACTGGCAGCTCGTCCAGTACCCCGAGCTGTACGACGCCGGCATCGCGTGGATCGGCGTGACCGACTTGTTCGACATGTTCGAGAACACGATGCCGCACTTCCGCACCGAGCTGCTGGAGACGTACCTCGGCACGCCCGATGAGAACCCGGAGCTGTACGAGGAGCGCTCGCCGGTCACCCACGTCGAGAACGTCGACGCGCCGGCGTTCCTTATCCACGGCGTCAACGACCGTCGAGTGCCCGTCTCCCAGGCGCGTATCTTCCGTGACGCGCTTCTCGACGCCGACTACGAGGAAGGGGAGAACGCCGACTTCGAGTACCGTGAACTCGGCGAAGAGGGCCACGCTTCCTCCGACCAGGAACAGAAGCTCCGCACCTTCCGACTGCTCAGCGACTTCCTCGACCGCCGAGTGGACGCAGACGTGACGGCAACCGCTGACGACGACTGAGTCGTCGCGGTTCGGACTCCCGCTCTTTTATATTCGTGGCCCCCACGTCCACACATGCAGACGCACATCGTCCCGGTCGGGTTCGACTACGACCGGATGATCGCCCCACTCATTCGGGACCAATTCGATGTCGACAGAGTGATCCTATTGGAGGGGACGGTCGGGAGCGAGGCCAACGTCGAGTACTCGCGCAACATCGCCCGAAAGCTCGAACAAGACTTTCAGAATCTGCTCGGGGCGGAGACGGTTCGGCAACAGCTCCCGGACGTGTACGACTACGACGCTGCCTTCGAGCGCGCGTTCGATCTCATCAACGCGGAGCTTGACTCCGGGGGAGACAACTCCGGGGGCGACGACTCCGACCGCGACGACTCCACTGACGCGGAGCGGGAGGTATGGGTGAACGTCTGTTCGATGCCGCGGCCGGTTTCCTTCGCGTTCGCGACCGCGGCACATTCGATCATGGTTGAGCGGCAGGCGGACCGCGACCGGATCCACACCTACTACACTGCCCCGGAGAAGTACCTCGAAACCGAACTCGCCGAGGAGCTACGCGCGAACCGCGACCTGCTCCACGACCTTCAGGCGGATGGTGATATCGACGACGACCGGATCGCGGACCGGTTGACCACGACGAGTGACCTGCTGTCTGAGTTCGACGAACGAGGGACGACCATCGGCGCAAAGCGGATCGGAGACAGCCACGTGATCGAGCTGCCGGTGGCCTCGTTCCAGAACGTCAAGCCGTTCGAGGAACTCGTCCTGTTCACGCTCGGCGAGCACGGGGAGTTTGAGTCGGTTTCGGAGCTCGCGGAGACGCTTGCGGCGGATCTCAACGAGGAGTACACCGACTCGTTCCGGTCGAAGGTGATCTACAACGTCGACCGGCTTGGCCCCGGCGGCAAGGGATACATCAAACAGGAGGCACACGGGAAGTCTCACCGGACATCGCTGTCACGAATCGGCGAACTCTGGGTGCGGGCACACGCCAACGGCGACCGCGAGTTGACCAGAAAGTGAGTTCGGAAGCGTTGCGCCCGGATCAAACTCGCAGCGAAATCAGAAACGACTCAATCCGCGTCGAACGGTGCCGTGACCGTCCGGTTTATACTCGTGGGTCGGCGACGCTAACGAGATGACGACGGAGCCCGATATCGACCCTGACGACTTCGGTTTCACCACGCCAGAAACCGGCCAGTCGTTCGAGAACGCGCTTGCGAAGGCCCGGGACGGGCTCCGGCTTACCGTCGACGACGCAACCGAACTGCTCGCGACCGGGACCGACACGCCGGGGATCGACCCGGTCCGCAAGGAGGCGGTGCTCGAACTCGCGGACCGCCGCCGGCAGGAGACGGTTGGCGACGAGGTCACGTTTGTCGCCAACCTCAACAACAACGTCACCACCGCCTGTAACACGGGCTGTCTGTTCTGCAACTTCAAAGACTCCGCACACGCGTTCGAGGCCGACAGCGACGCCGACCACGCGGGATTCACCAAGACGCCCGCGGAGTCGCGTGCGGTCGTCGAGGACGCCCTCGATATGGGCGTATACGAGGTGTGTTCGGTTTCCGGGCTCCACCCCGCGCTCGCGTTGAACGAGGAGCATCACGAGATCCTCGCTGCCCACGACGACCCCGCAAGCGAGGTGAATTACAAGCGGCCGGAGCTCTACGCGACCGATCCGGGCACGTACGTCGAACAGCTGCGAGCGATGTCGGTCGGTGGGGTCCACCTCCACTCGATGACGCCCGAGGAGGCGTATCACGCCGCCCGCGGCACCGACTGGGAGTACGAGGCAGTGTACCGCGAGTTGGCAGCCGCAGGACTCGATTCGGCGCCCGGCACCGCCGCGGAGATTCTCGTTGACGAGGTTCGAGACGTGATCTGTCCCGGAAAAATCCGTACCGACGACTGGGTCGCGGCGATGGAAGGGGCGATGGATGCCGGACTCGATGTCACCGCTACGATGATGTACGGGCACGTCGAAACGGTCGAACACCGCGCAAAGCATCTGGGGGTCATTCGCGACCTCCAGGACCGGACGGGCGGGATCACGGAGTTCGTCCCGCTCTCGTTCATCCACCAGAACACCCCCTTGTTCCGTCAGGGCGTCGTCGACTCCGGCCCCTCCCGCGACGAGGACGAACTCGTCGTCGCGGTCGCCCGGCTCTTCTTAGACAACGTCGATCACGTACAGGCCTCGTGGGTAAAATCCGGCGACGCACACGGACTCAAGCTGTTAAACTGCGGCGCAGATGATTTCATGGGGACGATCCTCTCCGAGGAGATCACCAAACGTGCCGGCGGCGAGTACGGTGAGTACCGATCGTTCGACGACTACGTCGAGATGATCACGGCGATCGGTCGAACCCCGGTCGAACGCTCGACCGACTACCGGACCCGCCGCCGGATCGACCCCGACGACGGCCCCCACGGGCCACGGCTCGGCCCGCGAGCCGATGGGACGCCGATGCTCACCGATAGCGCCGGACCCACCGGAGGCAACTCGGTCGGTGCGGACGACTGACGAACACCTATCTGCTGGCGGTGTGGACCCCTCGCGCGCCGACCCGCGTCAGCTACCCACACACAGCCGCCACAAAGGCGGATATTTACGCTCGGGGCGGGAAAAGCGCCGTAATGAGCGAAACCGGAGACCGAGTCGGTCTCCCTTGCCCATCCTGCTCCCCGGGCGAGGAGACCATCCACGAAGTACTGAAACCCGGCGGCCAGGCCACCGTCCGGTGTACCGACTGTGACCACACGCACAAAACGGCGATTCCGGAGCCGGAGACGACCACCCTGACGATCATCGTCTCACAGGACGGCGAATCGTTCTCCACGGAGATGGAGGTCCCTGCCGAGGGAGGTATTGCGACCGGGGAGGAGTTCGTCGTCGACACCGAGGACGCCCTGATGCAGGTCCGGATCACGGGCATCGAACTCGGTCCCGAACACCGAGTGGAAGACGCGGCGATCACGAGCGTCGACACGCTGTGGACTCGCGCAATCGACAACGTCGCCGTCGATGTCACGCTCCATCCGAAGGACGGCGACGCCGACCGAACTCGGTCCATCGAGGTGAACGTTCCGGGTGATATGGAGTTCGTCGTCGGCGACACCGTCGAGTTCGGCGAGGAGGAGTTCACTGTCGAAGGGCTTCACATTCGTGAGGACGCCCCCGAGTATCGCCACGAGAAGCTCGATCACACCGGCGACATGGCGTACGCGAAAGATCTCAAGCGGGTGTACGGCCGTGATGAGAGCCTGACCGCGTGGTCCGCGTGGTAGGCGGGTGGCGGCTGCGGGTGTCACCCAGCTCTGATCGGATGGTGACGAGAGAAGACGAGAAGTACTAGTTCCGACGCGCGTCCGAAGACGGGCGCACGGAGAATACCTGTCTGCGGCGCAGGCGTTAGATGACGCGGTTCTGAAGGTAGTCGAGGTGTTTCGCGTTGTAGACGATCTTGACCTCGTCGGCGTCGGGGCTGCCGATACAGGTCAGCCGAACGTTTTTCTCTTCGACTTCCTCGTCGGAGAGGATCTGTTGCATATCCATCTCGATGTCGCCTTCCTTGACGATAGCCGCGCAGTTCGCACACGCGCCGGCACGACACGAGAAGGGCCAGTCGTAGCCCTGCGCCTCGGCCGCTTCGAGGATGTACT
>CAYRWH010000054.1:0-9719 GCA_964427935.1 uncultured Halobellus sp.
CTGGTGCCCGGCTACGAGGCACCGATCTACGTCGCGTGGTCCGACACGAACCGCTCGGCGCTCGTCCGCGTCCCCGACGCCGCGGGCGTCTCCGCGCGCTTCGAGGTCCGCAGCCCCGACCCGTCGTGTAACCCGTACCTCGCGTACGCCGCGCTCATCTCCGCCGGACTACACGGCATCGAGACGGACGCCGATCCCGGCGACCCGGTCCAGAAGGACATCTACGAGTTCGACGACGAGCAGCGTGAGGAGTACGGCATCGAGACGCTCCCGCCGAACCTCGGAGCCGCCGTCGACGCGCTCGAAGCCGACGAGGTCGTCTCCGACGCCCTCGGACCGCACGTCTCCGAGAAGTTCGCGGAGGCCAAGTCCCAAGAGTTCGGCGAGTACCTCACCCAAGTCTCCGAGTGGGAGGAGGACCGCTACCTGGAGACGTTCTAGGGCCGTATCGACGCCGAATTAACGCTTTTTTCGAGACATAAAGCGGGGAGAGCGATCACAACGGCTACCGCCGCGAAGGTCGCGACGAGCACGACCACGGCTGACGACGATACGGCATAGGCGCCGACCCAAACACCACCGGTACCGAGCAGCGCTGGGACCGCAACCCGAACTGGAACGACTGGCTCGTCCCCGTCGACGAGCAGCCACCCGACCGCGCCGCCGAGACCGGTCGAGATACCGATGGCAGACTCTATCACTCCCTCTGTCCCGGCGTTGACGACCGCGACGACCGCAGCGACACCGGACACGGCCGCTGCGAAGAGAAACACCGGTAACGGATCGAGATCGGCTGGAGTGTCTGTCAAGTCGGTCCGTTTGGTTTTCGCGCCCCGAACGCGTGTATCGCCGGCGAGTCGAAGGCTGCCGACAACGACGCAGACACCGAGGAGAAGGCCGATGACGACGTCGATGAGGAAATGGACCTCGATGGCAACCCGGGAGGCTGCCACGCCGGCCGCGACGGCAGCGGCCCCGAGGAATCGCGTTCGCAGGGTCCACACGCGGTCGTACAGCAGTGCCAACACGAGGTACGCCGCCGCGGCAGCCGCCGCGTGCCCGCTCGGGAAGCCGAACCCGTCGGAGAGAACCTGTAGCTCGTACCACGTCGATATGACACCGGGGAGCCACGTCGGTACATCGACGGGAGGTGTTGCGCCAGGCGGGCGCGGGACTGCGAACCACGCCTTCCCGAGAGCGACAGCGGCGTACGTACAGGAAACGGTCGCGATGGCCGTCGCGCCGGCACGACGCGGCGACGCCGTGAGGCGGTCGCTCCCGAACCAGTAGCCGATCGCCAGCAGCCCGAACAGGAACCACGGATCCGCAAGGTGGGTGACGGCCGCGAGGACGACGACGACGGACTCGGGAAGCGCGTCGACGACGGCGAACTCACCGATCCCGCGATCCGCCGTGACGAGGCCGGTCACGAACGGATCACTCAATCAGTCGCCGCCCCGGTCGCGAGCGTAATCGAGCGCCTTGCCGGGGGTTTCGAGCAGATTGAGGCCGATCCCGACGATGATGAAGAGGGTGTACAACCCCAGCGTCGACAGGCCGAGGATCAGCATTGCGGCGATCGCGTAGAGCCCGTCCAGAAACGAGAAGGCACCGAGGATCAGGACAGTGCCGTACAACAGCACGAGATACGGACCCCATCCCCGGGCGTGTCCGCGTCGCATCCGCGAGCGCACGTACCGCTTCAGCTCCGACTCAACGGCTGGTTTATCAACGGTTCGCCGTTCCACGTCGTCCTCGAACTCGTCGAACTCCGCGCGCAGCCGCCGCACCTCCGCCTGTAACGCCGCGACATCCGGTGCCCCCTGTGGTCGTTCGTCGTCGCCGGCGTCGTCCGCACTGTCCGGCTCGCCGTTCATACCCGTGAGTCGGTCGCGGTCGTGTTGTAACTGCCGGTCGGCGACAGCGCTTGCCCCCGCGCCAGCAGCGGCGCTTGACCTCGCGTCGTCAAGCGGTCCGGGGGTGGACGCCGGTGGTGTTCGATCCGCCAATACGACGTTGACGACGCCGCCGACCACGACAACGATGGCGGCGACGTACAGCCACGTCACAAGCAACAGGATACCGCCGATAACGCCGTACACTTGGTACTGACCCGCGCTCGCGGCGTACAGCTGAAAGCCGGCTTGGAGGACCGTCCAGCCGACCGCGGCAACGGCCGCTCCCGGAAGCGCCTCACGGGCGGAGATCGACGGCTGCGGAAGCATGTAGTACATCGGGAGAAACACCGCGGTGAGGAACACGGGCAACGCGAGGATGCTCGCCGTCTCGACCAGCGGGATCGCGTCCACGGCTGCGACGAACGTGCCGACCGCAACCATCACGGCGATACCGACGCCAATCGCGAGAACGACAGAGGCCGCGTCCGCGAGTTCCCGAAGGAGATCCGGCGAGGTGTCCGCGCCGTACAGCGACACGAAAGCGGTGTCGAGGCCGCGGAACACCTTCAGCGTCGACCAGACGAGGACGGCTAACCCGAGAACGCTCGCGCCTGCGCGACCGCCGGCGGAGGCGACGGCGGTTTCGACTGCCTCCGCGCCGGCGGGAGTGAGAAAGTCGCCGGTCGCCGCGACCACCTGCCCGGCGATCGTTTCGCCGAAGACGACCGTCGCAACGACGATGAGCAGCAGGAGCGCAGGGATGAGCGAGACGAACGCGTAGTAGGCGATCGCGGCGGCGAGAAACGTCACCTGCCGATCGACCGCAGTATCGACGACGCGACGAGCCGTATCGACCGCGGCCATCGAGCGCACTGGCATGCCAGCAAGTTCGGGCGAGCGGAGTAAAAACGGGACGGGTTCGCCGGCCGGGACCGTCCCCGATGCGCGCTCCGGCTGTCGACCGGAACGAGCGACGCGTTTCCGTCTCAATCGTCGGTCGCGTCGTCGCCGAGCAGGACCGCCCGCATCTCTGGGATCGACGCGTCGGTTTTGACCGCGGTGCCCCGGTAGTGTGCGCGACTCGCCTCGTAACCGGCCGCGCGAAGCCTGTCGACAAACTCGTCCATGCCGATTGCGGGCTCGCTCCACTGCTTGTACAGTCGGTGTTGGTCGTAGTGAGTCGGCGTGTCGAGTTCACGAGCGACAGTACCGAGGAGCGTCCGCGCGCGTTTCGCCTCACCCATGTCGTCGGTGACGCAGTCGCGGACCGCGCGGGTGAACTCGGCGTCTGCGACCGGTCCCAACCAGATCGGGCCGGCCGTCAGCAGGCGGCCGCCCCCACAGACCGGACAGGTGTCGGCGGGGTCGGCGATCAGTCCAGGCGTCGGTTCACGCCAGAGACAGTCCTCACAGTGGTCCACGTATCCCACGCGGTCGATACAGGCGTCGGCTGCCTGCGCGCCGGACTCCAACTCGAGGTAGGTTCGTGCGTAGTGACGCGAAACGTGTGAGACGATCGGGCGAGCAGCCTTGTCGTATCGGGCCGCAGTCCGAACTAGCGCGGAGATCAGCGTCCGAAGTCCCATCTCCGGGTGGTAATCGGTGTTGCGTGGGACCGCGCCGTACTTCCGTATCCCGCTTTTCAGGTGCGCCCCACAAAGCGGCGCAGTGTCGGTGGCGGTGACACAGACGAGGTTCCGCGTGTTCGCCACCGCGGCATCCGCGAAGGGGATCGGCGTGCCGTACGGATCTAGATCGACGATGTCGAAGGGGCCGTCGTCGTACAGCAGGGCATTGACATCGCGGTGAACGCTCTCTCCGTCGAGGTCGTTTGCCGCGAGGTTCGCAGCAGCGAGGTCGACCGCGTCGTCGTCGACATCGGCGCAGGTGACGTTGTACCCTTCGGCGGCGGCACGAACGCCGCGGATCCCTGAGGCGGCCATGGCGTCGAGGTACGTCGCGGCGCGTGGTTCGCGCTCACGATACGCGCGAAGCACTGCGACCGTAACATCCCGGTTCAGCTCCTGTGTGGGATTAAAAAAGACTCCGCCGCCAGTCCCGTCGCTCGCGCCGTCGCGTGCCTCGGGGACCTGTACCGTAACGCCACCCTCCTCGATGTTCATGCCACAGCTTCGTCGATCCGAGACAAAAGGCCCGCGCTCCTGTTGGGAGCCGTCGACCACGAACGAGTACCTCTCTCCGTGAGGCTGATCGACCCACGTTGCTTCGATCCGGTGAACAATCGGACGTCTGTCATAGTGCTGCCGTGTGGCGGTGTGGTCGTCCGAGCCAGTGTGGTCGTCTAAGCCCGTTAGTACCTGAGAAGCGAGTACGCGATACAGCCCAACCCAGCGGCGATGAGTAGCGACTCCATCGTATAAAGAACGAGCAGGTGGCGTGTCGCAAGCCAGTTCCCACCACCGATACCCGGCGCATACAAGGCTTCCATGACGATGCTCACCGTGATGAGGCCAAATCCGACGGTCGTGTATTTAAGCGAATCCTGGTTGAGCCGCTTTTGTGCGCGGTAGCTGAGGGCTGTGAGCGCGCTCCCCAGCGCGAACACGAGAAGGTTGCTCACGATAAACATCCAGAGTGCGGTGTTCGGCATCTTACTCCTCCGTCGGCGATTCTGACGAGAGATCGGGAAGGTCCGCCTCAACGGACCCACGGTGGCCCTCTCCGAGGTCGCGAAACAGTTCGCCGAACTTGTCCACGGCGTCTTTACGAATCTCCACGTTGAGGGTAAAGTCGCCGTCCTCTACCCGCACGTTCACCTCTTGTAAGTCAGTCGCGTACTGCTTCGAGTGGCTTCCGTCGGTGTCGACGATCTGCTCCTCAGAGAGCATATCATACTCAACGAGGACGCTGATACGTCGATAGATCGTCGGCAGCGACGCGTCACATATCTGTTCGAACTCTTTGGCTGACAGCGATCGAACGCTGGCAGCTGCGAGGATCCGCCGGCTCTCCTCGCTGGCCAGTACCTCAAATATTCCCCCGGGGTCCCATTGGTTGCTCATGATTAGTAGTGGTTATCTCCTGGGATGGTGCCCCAGGAATAGGTAGCGACACTCTCTCGTTCACAAACGTACGCCGAGGAGCTAATAAGGGATGTGGGTACCCACGGTGCCGGACGACTCGATCAGCGTTTCTCGGAACGTAACGATTCGACGCGGAGGGTTTTCGTCCTGTAACAGCCATTTAATGGGGATAGCAGCGTCTGAACTTCGGAGCTTGAAAACCACTGTAACACTAAGGAGAGTACGACCAAAACGGAGGGGTAACGCGGAGAGATATCTTATGCCACTTGAAATACGAGAGCGTGAACTCCCCGGTGTCGGCGTCCGGTACGAGCTTGATTTGACACAGGAGGAGAGCGTCGCAACAGTTATTCACAACAGCGGAAGGCGAGGGTTGTATCATCGTGACGATCCATCCGCGGATTACGAGCCGATCGTCGAACTGTCTGATTCGCAGGCACGGGCCCTTGGACTACTGCTCGTGGGGGCGTACTACCAGCCAGTTCCCGCCCGCACGGGCGAAATGACTCCGACCGACGAGCACACAAAATGGTATCAGGTGAGTCAGAACGCGCCGGCAATCGGACAGACGGTCGGCGAGATTGACGCGGAGACGGGTGGAAGCGCCGTGATACTCGCAGTCGTTCGAAGCGGCGAACGGACCGCTCATCCGCCCGACTCGTTCACGCTGTCGGTCGATGACCAGCTCGTCGTCATCGGCGATCAAGACGTACATCAAGAACTGGACGGGCTCTTTAACAGCACGTGACGCACCACCTCTCGACTGGAACCAGCGCGCATTGGGTCACGTCGACTATGGTCACGACACGCATTCGCCTATCACTGCGATCCATGCGCAACGCTCACTGATGAACGAAACACCCACCGAGTGATGGTTGGCGAGACCGTCACGATCGCAACCGATTTTGCGTTGATCGTGTTGACAGCGGTAGCGCTGGGCTACCTGTTCCGGCTGTCGGGACAACCAACGATCGTCGCGTACATCTTCACGGGGATCGTTCTCGGTCCGGTGTTCCTTGACGTGATCTCCGAAGGGGAACTCGTCGAACTTATGGCAGAGCTCGGACTCGGCTTTCTACTATTCCTGCTTGGTCTCAAACTCCGGATCGACGACATTCGAGAGATTCTTCGACCGGTGATCAACATTGCGATTTGGCAGACGGTACTTCAAACGGGACTCGCATTCGTGGTTGCGTACGCGCTCGGGTTCACGCTCGTACAGACGACAATCATTGCGCTCGCAACCGTCTTCGGGGCGACACCGATTATCGTCAAGGTGCTGGCGGACAAGGACGAACTCACGTCGCTTCCGGGAAAGATCGATGTCGGAGTGTTGATTCTTCAGGACATCTATCTCGTCGTCCTCCTAGCGATCCTTAGTGCGGAATCGTTTGACAGTCCGGCGGCTATCGCGATCAATATCGGTGAGATATTTTTGTTGATGACGGGTATCGGGGTCTTCTCGTATCTCGCCGCACGGCACGTGCTTCCGGAGCTGTTTAGTATCGTCGCGGGCGACCGAGAGGCATTTTTTATTGTTGGAGTGGCGTGGGCGTTCCTGTTCATTTACGGCTCACTAGCGCTTGACCTCTCTATCGAGGTCGGTGCGTTCCTCGCAGGGTTGAGCCTCGCACAAGTACAGTATACGACTGAACTCACGGAGCAAATACGGCCGCTGACGGATCTCTTCATCATCGTGTTCTTTTCGAGCATCGGCCTCCGTATTGCCGCAGATGACCTCTTTGCCTTCTGGCAGGAGGCGGTGATTGCCTCGGCCGCACTGATGATCGGTAACTTTCTCATCATGTTCTATCTTATCGACCGCGAGGATTTCACGCCGGAAACCTCCTTCCTTGGAAGCCTCAACATGGTTCAAGTCAGCGAGTTCTCTCTCGTCGTTGGGGCATTAGCAGTTCAACAAGAGTTTGTCGACGAACCGGTGCTGGGCTACCTGAGTCTAATGGCGATCATGACAATGAGTCTCTCAACGTACCTAATTAAGTACAATCACCAGCTGTACGACGCCACGGAGCCGCTATGGAATCGGTTCAAGAGTGCCGAGAAACAGGACGTAGACGTGCGGTCGTATCATCAACACGCGGTAGTGATCGGTGTCGACGATGTCACCGCGCCGGCATTGCCGTTGCTACACGAAGCAGTTGATGATGTGGTCATTGTTGATCGAAACCCAGAGACATCCGAACAGTTCGATGACGCGCCGTACGATGTTATTTACGGTGACTTCAAACACGGAGAGCTCCGGAAGGAAGCCGGGCTCGGACGGGCATCAATAGTCATGTCCTCGTCGGTACAGTCGGATATCAACCGGATTGCGATCCGCGAGTCGGCGGAGGACGCGCTCGTTATCGTCGAGTCTGATGGTATTGACGCCGCTGTCGACCTCTACGAGGCGGGCGCGCACTACGTGACGATCCCGACCGTTCTCGCGGGCATTCGGATCCGTGAGTACCTCACCCGACACATACAGGATCGCCACTCGTTCCAGCGCACCGCTGAGGAGGATATTGAACGACTCCGCTCAACCGCGGACGGGAAACGCCTGAATGCTTCGGCGTCCGATCGGTTCAACACGGACGGTGAGACCGATGTCTGAGCTTGTTGAGCCGCTGGCGATTATCTTCATAACGGCAGCACTGACGCTGTTAATCGCGACTCGCTATCCGGTTCCGACGGTTCCACTGTACATTCTCGTTGGACTCGGGATCGGTGTCACAGATTTGATTGACCCGAGTACGACGCTCGAACTCGCCCAGTTAGGGATCGCGTTCCTCGTCTTCGCGTTCGGAGTCAGTGCGGAACCGAGCCGATTCCGCTCTGTTGCCCGGGACAGCGAACACGTGGCAGCCGTACAAGTGGTTATTGTCGGTGGGATTGGGTTCGGAGCTGGGACCTTGTTCGGCCTCGATCCGATCCCAGCAGCGTATTTCGCGGTTGCGGCCGCGCTGAGCTCTTCGCTCGTCGGCCGCGAACTCGCAGAAGGAGAGATCCGAATGGATCTGATCCACGGGCGGCTCACCGAATCGATCCACTTCGTACAGGACCTGTTCGCCGTCGCTATCATCCTTGTTCTCGGAACCACGACCTTCACCATTGACGGAGTCGCCCTTCAGCTCGGATACGGAGTGTTACTGCTTGTCGGCGCGATCCTCATCCGAGTGTACCTCTTCGGGATCTTCATCCGGCTTTCCGGCGACTCTGACGAGCTGGTCATGCTCACTGGGATTGGACTCCTCATCGGGTTCCTCGCGCTCGCCGAACTGCTTGGGGTATCTATTGTCATTGGTGCCTTTGCCGCCGGAATCTCAATCACTCAAGAGTTCGAACACAACCTTGCGCTGCTGTCCGCGCTTGAGTCCATCGAGAACTTTTTTGCCGCCATCTTTTTTGTAACACTCGGTAGCCTCGTTGTCGCACCAACGGGAACTGTCCTCGCGATGGCAGGAACACTCATCGCCGGGATCGTCTTGATCAAACCCCTCGTCACCGTCTGGGCACTGATCTATCAAGGATACGATCCACGGACAGCTGCCCTTACCAGCTTCAGTCTGGATCAGGTCAGTGAGTTTGCGCTAATACTCGCGATCACTGGCCTCCTGACAGGAGCGATTCCACAGTCGTTGTTCGACGCTATTATTCTCGCGGCGGCAGCGACGATGGTAACATCATCGCTCACGTACGCGTACGAGGATCGGTTCTATCGAATGCTTGATCGGATCGGGACCTTCGGATCGGCACGGGAGCGCACACGTGCTCGAAGTTCAGTCCCAGATACGCCGCTGGAAAACCACGTCATCGTTGTCGGCTACGGAAAGATTGGTAGTAGTGTCGTGTCCGTTTGTCGTGACCTCGACAAGCCCGTCATTGTCGTTGAAAGCGACCCGGATCGATTCGAACTCGCCCGAGAGTTCCACGATGCGTGTGTGTTCGGCGATGCGATGAACGACACTGTCAAGTCACTTGTCGCGCCCGAGCGTGCCGATCTCATCGTGTCGACGGTTCCAGACCGACCACTCTCGGATCGAATCCTCTCGTGGGAGACCGACGCAGATGTGATTCTCCGTACTGACGACACGGAAACAGCCATCGAACTAATCAATGCTGGTGCGACGTACGTCAACGTCACAGATTTCCTTGCGAGTGAACAGTTCGGTCGGACGCTGACCAAATTCCTTGATGCCGATGCGTCACCTGAAGCGCTGCGACGGGAAAACTACAGATCGCTCAGGGAGCGAGTCTCCGACTCGGCAATCGTCGGACAGATCGGTCCAGAAGAGTTAGTCCCAGACACGAAGTGACGACCCTAGTTCCGGCGTGAAAGCTCACTCCGTCGACACGGCCCGAAGTATCGGTCTTGCGGACGAGACGGGCTCGCACGTGTATCCCATCTCATCAAGTAGCTCCTCGATCGTACCTCCCTCCGCGTGGACCTCACAGTAGATCACTCGCGGCCGGTGTTCGCGAATTGTCGTTTCCAGACCACGTAACACGGCTGCGTCTGCCCCTTCAGCATCGATCTTCAGAATATCTGGCGGTGGGATCTCGCCGGTGGCAACTAGCGTATCGCCCGCAGCTGTACTGACCTGTATCGTGTCCGCCGATTGCCCTCCGTACACTCCAGAGACGTGTGCGGCCGGGTCCGGGTCTCCGGTAAACTCAGCGGTTCCGTCCGTATCAAACAGCGCGGTTCGATGGAGGGCAACCTCGTGACCGGTCGCTTGTATTACCTCTTCAAAGCGGTCAGCAACCGCCGGGTGGG
>CAYRWH010000055.1:0-7108 GCA_964427935.1 uncultured Halobellus sp.
CCATCGAGGTGAGCGAGCCGAGTTGCATCCGGACGATGTGTTCGGCCTGCGCCTCGGAGAAGCCGAAGCCGTCCTCCAGTGCTGCTTTTGCGGCGTCGCGGTCCGCAGAGTCCTGTATCGTCTCGACGACGCTGTCGACGTGTTCGAGCGCCTTTAATCGCCCTTCGAGGATGTGTGCGCGGTCCTCCTTCTCGTCGAGCTCGTGTCGTGAGCGACGGCGAACCACCTCACGCCGGTGTTCGACGTAGTGTTCGAGCGTCTCCTTCAGATCGAGCACCTGCGGCGCACCGTCGACTAAGGCGAGGTTGATCACGCCGAACGTCCGTTCGAGGTGACTCTCAAGCAGCTGGTTTTTTACAACCTCGGCCATCGCGTCGCGCTTGAGATCGACGACGACACGGATCCCGTCGCGGTCCGACTCGTCGCGGAGGTCGCGGATTCCCTCGATCGCCCCCTCATTGACATCGTCGGCGATCCGTTCGACGAGCCGTGATTTGTTCTGTTGGAACGGAAGCTCCGTGATCACGATCCGGCCCGCTTCCTCGTCGACCTCGAACTCGGCACGAACACGGACGCGGCCACGGCCGGTTTTGTACGCCTTATGAACCGCGTTTCGTCCCACAATGTTCGCACCCGTCGGGAAGTCGGGTCCCTTGACGTGTTCCATCAAGTCTTCGACGGTCGCGTCCGGCGTCTCGATGAGTTCGACGGTCGCGTCGATCACCTCACCGAGGTTGTGTGGCGGGATGTTCGTACTCATCCCAACAGCGATCCCCGACGACCCGTTGACGAGCAGATTCGGGAACGCCGCCGGCAACACGTCCGGTTCCATGAGTCGATCGTCGTAGTTCGCGCTGAATTCGACCGTGTCGCGGTCGATATCCGCCAGCAGCTCTTCGGCGATAGGAGCCATCCGAGCCTCCGTGTACCGCATCGCGGCCGGCGGGTCGCCGTCGACAGAGCCGAAGTTCCCCTGCCCGTCGACGAGCGGGTAGCGCATCGAGAAGTCCTGTGCCATCCGCGCGAGCGTGTCGTAGATCGCGCTGTCGCCGTGGGGGTGATAATCACCCATCGTCTCGCCCACGATGGAGGAGGACTTCCGATGTGCCGAGCGAGAGCTGACCCCCGCCTCGTTCATCGCGTAGAGAATGCGTCGATGAACTGGCTTGAGACCGTCACGGACATCGGGCAGCGCGCGACCCGCGATGACGGACATCGCGTAATCGATGTACGACTGCTCCATCTCGTCTTCGATACGGGCGGTCTCGACCCGTGCGGCCGGAACATCGTTGGGGTCCGGATCGGGTACCTCAGAGCTCATATATCGACCCACTCCGCTTCGGTCGCGTGCTCTTTGATAAATTGCTTTCGCGGCTCGACCGCGTCGCCCATCAGGACGTTGAACATGCGGTCAGCGGCGGCGGCGTCGTCGATCGTGATTCGTTTGAGAATACGGTTTTCCGGGTCCATTGTCGTGTTCCACAGTTGGTCGGGATTCATTTCGCCCAGTCCCTTGAACCGCTGCGTCTGGTCAGGGTTGCCGTCGCACTCCTCGGCGATGATTCGGTCGCGTTCGGCTTCCGTCATGGCGTCGTACGTCTCCGATCCCTTTCGAATGCGATACAGCGGCGGCTGGGCCGCGTACACGTAGCCGGCTTCGATCAGCGGCTTCATGTGCCGATAGAGGAGGGTCAAAAGCAGCGTTCGGATGTGGGCACCGTCGACGTCGGCGTCGACGAGCAGAATAATCTTGTTGTACCGAACGTCCTCAATATCGAACTCCTCGCCAATTCCCGCGCCAATTGCGGTGATCAGCGCGCGGATCTCGTCGTTCTCCAGAATACGGTCGAGGCGATGCTTCTCCACGTTGAGAATCTTTCCTTTAAGTGGGAGGATCGCCTGGTTCTCGCGGTTGCGGCCCTGCTTGGCACTTCCGCCGGCGCTGTCTCCCTCGACCACGAACAGCTCTGCCTCGGTCGGGTCGCGGGTCTGACAGTCGGCGAGCTTCCCGGGAAGCGCCGAGGATTCCAACGCGGACTTCCGCCGAGTCAGCTCCTCAGCTTTTTTTGCCGCCTTGCGCGCTCGGGCAGCCTCCGCGGCTTTGTGAACCACTTTTCGGGCGGTGTCGGGGTTCTCCTCGAAGAACGTCCCGAGCTTCTCGTGGGTCGCGGACTCGACGACGCCACGAACCTCGCTGTTGCCGAGTTTGGTCTTCGTCTGTCCCTCAAACTGCGGGTCGGGGTGTTTCACCGAGATGACCGCGGTGAGTCCCTCACGAACGTCCTCGCCTTTGAGATTCGCGTCGAGGTCGCTTATCAGATCGTGCTCGTTGGCGTAGTCGTTGACGACGCGCGTGAGCGCCGTTTTAAACCCGGTAAGGTGAGTGCCTCCCTCGCGGGTGTTGATGTTGTTTGCGAACGCGTGGACGGAGCCCTGTAGCTCCTCGGTCGCCTGCATTGCGACCTCGACGTGAACTCCGTCGTCCTCGCCTTCGAAGTAGATGACCTCGTCGTGGATCGGAGTTCGTGTCTCGTTCAAGTAGCCGACAAACTCGCGGATGCCGCCGTCGTAGCGAAACGTCTCCGCCTCGCCGTCCCGGTCGTCCGCAAGCGCGATTTCGACGCCCGAATTGAGGAACGCGAGCTCGCGAAGTCGGTTCGAGAGCGTCGAGAACTCGAAATCGGTCGTCTCGAACACCGCGTCGTCGGGCCAAAAGCGGATATGCGTCCCCGTCGACTCGTCCGCATCCATATCGCGGACACGCTCGAAGCCGTCCTCGTCCGGCTCTCCCTGTTGGAATCGGTGTCTGAACACGCCGCCGTCGCGTTTCACTTCGACCTCCAGCCGCTCCGAGAGGGCGTTGACGACGCTCACGCCGACGCCGTGGAGGCCGCCGGAGACCTGGTAAGATTTGGAGTCGAACTTTCCGCCGGCGTGAAGCACGGTCATGATGACCTCTAGTGCCGGCCGATCGTACTCCTCGTGGGTGTCGACTGGGATCCCTCGACCGTCGTCGCGAACACTCACGGAGTCATCGTCGTGGATTGTGACATCGATCTGCTCACAGTAGCCGGCGAGCGCCTCGTCGATGGCGTTGTCGACGACTTCGTAGACGAGATGATGGAGCCCGCGCCCGTCCGTCGATCCGATATACATCGCCGGACGTTTACGGACGGCCTGAAGCCCCTCAAGGACCTGAATTTGGCCGGCTCCGTATTCGTTCTGCTCTGACATAGAACTTACCGAAGATTACGTGTGGCGGCTTATAAAGACGGCGCACGCGCGCGGGCGTGAGTCAGCCGGCGACGGCCACGACGCGTCCTGGACTGGCGCGTCGTCTGCGGCGGTCTCCCGTATTTATATACCCCTAGTCGGTACGCCTGAGCATGTCGGATCTTCTCACTGTCGTTGCGATCACCGGGGTAGCCGGGCTCGCAACCGGACTCGGCGCGCTCCCGGTGTTCGCTCGGGCACGCGTCTCGCATCGGACATACGACGCCGCTCTTGGACTTGCGGCGGGTCTCATGGTCGCCGCGAGCGTGTTCGGACTGGTCCTCCCGGGGATGGAGGAAGGGTCGCTCACCGCGGTGATGGCGGGGGTTGTCCTCGGGGGGCTCGTACTGTTGGGCGGCAACTACGCCATCCCACACCTCCACGCGGAGTACCGGGAGTGGTTCCCAGAAGGGGGCGCAACGGGCGACGACGCAGCGGCGATGGATCCGCACCGGGATTCTGTCGACGCAGCGACCGGTGCCCCGGATAGCGGGGTCGCGGCGACTGCCGGCGACTCCAGCGATACGCCCGACGCCGTTTCGGACGCGTCGCTCGGTGACCCGACTGCGCCCATCGACGACCCGGACTCGGCGCTCCGCAAGGCGCTCCTCATCGGCGGCGCAATCACCCTCCACAACGCCCCGGAGGGGTTGGCGATCGGTGTCGCCTTCGCGTCGGGGTTAGAGGAGGTCGCGCTGCTGCTCGCGGTCGTAATCGGCCTTCAGAACGTCCCGGATGGGTTCGCGTTTGCGGTACCGATGGGGGAAACAGGAATGTCGAACTGGAAGGTGTTCGTCTACACCGCACTCTCCGGACTGGTTCCGCAGGTCGTCGCCGCCGTCTTCGGCTTCTCGCTCGTCTCGCTTGCGGCCGGGATCTTCCCAATCGCTTCCGGGTTCGCCGCCGGCGCAATGCTCGCCGTGGTGTTCCGGGAGCTGATCCCCTCGTCACACGGCCACGGTCACGCTGACGCCGCGACGCTGGCGTTCCTCGCCGGCTTCGTGATTCTTGTTGTCGTCGACGAAGTCGTCGTAGTGTGAAACCGGGGAGAGGTCGGTGAGCGCTACTCGTTTTCCGGGCTGCTCGGGTGGTAATCGGTATCGTACTGACCCGGATTGCCGTCGACGCGATCGGGATTGATCCGGCCGGCGAGCAGCATGAAATCGAGCACGGTACAGTACAACATCGCCTCGACGACGGGCACGGCGCGCGGCGGGAGAACGGGGTCGTGTCGTCCGACCACTTGGACCTCCTTCTCCTCGCCCGCCTCCCAGTCGGCCGAACGCTGTTTTTTCGGGATCGAGGTGGGTGCGTGCCACGTCGCCTCGCCGTAAATCGGCTCTCCCGTGGTGATCCCACCCTGTAACCCGCCGTGGTCGTTGCCGACGGGGACAGGGTCTCCCTCCTCACTTTCGACGTGGTCGAACGACTCACCGTCGTCGAACGTCCAGTCCTCGTTGCGGTCGCTGCCGGCGACGTCGGTCGCCTCCCTGCCGAGTCCGTACTCGACCGCCGTGGTCGCCGGGATGGAGAACATGGCTTGTCCGAGGCGCGCGGGGAAACTGTCGAACCGGGGCGCGCCGAGTCCGCGAGGGACACCGCGACACTCGAAGTAGATGGAGCCGCCAATCGAGTCGCCTCGTTCCTGATACTCCTCTATCAGCTCCTGCATCTCCGCGGCGGCGTCGGGATCCGCACACCGCACGTCGTTCTCCTCCGAGTGGTCGAGGATCTGCTCGAAGCTCACGTCGTCGGCCTCGACGTTACCGATTCGGTTGACGTGTGCTTTGATTTCCACGTCGTGTTCGGAGGCGTCGAGCACCTGCTCGGCGACCGCGCCGGCCGCGACCCAATTCACCGTCTCTCGCGCGGAGGAGCGCCCGCCGCCGCCCCAGTTACGCGTGCCGAATTTCGCTGAATAGGTGTAGTCGCCGTGGGAGGGTCGCGGCGCGGTGACGTACGGCTCGTACTTGCCCGAGCGCGCGTCCTTGTTCTGTATCACCATGCCGATCGGCGTGCCGGTGGTGTAGCCGTCTTGGACGCCGGAGTTGACGACGACCTCGTCGGGTTCGCCCCGCGAGGTCGTGATCATCGACTGGCCTGGTTTCCGTCGATCCAGCTGTGCCTGAATGGCCGCCTCGTCGAGTTCGACGCCCGCGGGCACCCCCGAAACGGTGACGCCCATCGCCTCGCCGTGGCTCTCTCCGTACGTTGTGACCTGAAAGAGTCGGCCGAACCGGTTCCCGTTCATGTCTGTACGTATGGCCGGGGGCATATAGGGGTTGCAATCCGCGCAAGCAGGCGGCCACGTCCTCTCGTTGTACTGCGGCCGTCTGCGGATGGGCGAGGCAGTTCACGGCTCCGGGCGCGCACCGAGTTCGAGGTCGACCGTTTCCGTCCGGCCGTTCCGTCGGACGGTTACCGCGATTGTGTCCCCCGGGCGCGTCTCCAGCGCGAGAAACCGAGAGAGGTCGGCGTCGGCCGCGATCGGTGTGTCGTTCAGCCCGACAATGGTGTCACCGCCGACCGGCACCGTTGCCCCCTCCACTGTGGTCTCACCGTTCGTTCCAAGCAACACTCCGTCCGCAGGACCGTCGGGGACCGTGTCGGCGACGTACACGCCTCGCGCTTCGGGAAGGTCGTTCGCCGACGCGAGCAACGGCTCGACCTCCAGCACTTGTATTCCCATGTAGGAGTGGTCGTAACTCCCCGTTGCTATCAACTCGGGAACGACCTCCCGTACAAGCGGCGCGGACACCCCGAACCCGACGTTCTCTCCTTGTGTCGCAGTTGCGACACCGACGACCTCGCCGTCCAGCGTGACGATCGGACCACCGCTGTTACCCTGATTAAGCGCGGCGTCAGTTTGGACCGCGTCGGCGATAGAGAACGCTCCGTCGGCCGTCGACGAGGCCGGTATCGTTCGATTCCGACCGCTGACGATCCCGGTCGTCGCGGTGCCCCGAAGCCCGAGCGGCGAGCCGACAACCATCACTTCTGTGCCGATCGGTGGCGTCGGGTCCGCAAGCGAAAGGGGAGTGCCTGGAACCGATCCCTCGGTTTCGAGGACCGCGAGATCACTGTACGGATCCCGCCCGACCACCGTTGTCTCCAACCACGTTCCGTCGGCAGTCTGGGCTCGGACCGTGTCCGCGTCCCCGAGCACGTGGTCGTTCGTGACGAGCGTGCCGCTGTCGTAGAGGAACCCTGACCCGCTTCCGGCCTCGCCCCCGCCGTCGACGAAGCCGTCGAGTTGCTCGACGTAGGTCTGGATCCGAACGACCGACGGCGACACTGCCTCGTACACCGCCTCGTACTCCGGATCCGATTCGGTCCCCGTCGGCTCGGCCTCCGTCGGTTCAGGATCTGTCGGCTCCGATCGGTTCCGGTGGTTGTCCTCCTCTCCTGTCCCCGACGACCCCCCGGACAGTTCCAGACACCCGGCGGATCCACCGGTCACGAGTGCGGCGCAGCCCCCGAGAACCGCACGGCGTGTTCGTTTCATGTCCGGGTAACGGACCAGAGCGTGTTAAACGGTGTGACAGACCGCGGGCGAACGCTAAAGAGACGTGACCACCACGATCACACCGTGACCGCAGTTCCGCGTGAGAGACGGCCTCCGACGCTCGACGATCCCGTCGATTTCGCCGGCGTTCACCTTCGGAACCGACTGTATCGCGCACCGGTGCTTGAGTGTGCGGGCAGCGGTGACGACGCCGTCGACCGCCTGATTGACGACCTCGAACCCGCCGCGGCCGCCGGGGCGGGGCTCATCCATCAGGGAGCAACGATCGTGACCGAGAAGGGTGGCTGTGCCGCCCCCGGAATGACCCGC
>CAYRWH010000055.1:7208-9688 GCA_964427935.1 uncultured Halobellus sp.
GGGAGCAACGATCGTGACCGAGAAGGGTGGCTGTGCCGCCCCCGGAATGACCCGCATCCACGACCCGGATCTCGTCGCCGACCTGGCCCGCCTGACCGACGCCATCCACGCGCACGGCTCCCGAATTGCGATCCAACTGGAGCACGGCGGGATCCGTTCGATGGAGGCGTGGCACGACGCGTACGGGCGAGCCAATCCGGAGCTTCATCAGCTTGCCGTCTCTCGACCACCACGTGTTCTCCGCGTGCTCGATCGACTAGGCTTTCTCGACTTCTCTCCGCGAGTCATGACGACGGAGGAGGTCGAGGCGCTCATCGACGACTTCGCCCGGGCGGCTGCCCGCGCCGTCGACGCCGGCTACGACGCTGTTCACGTCGCCGGCGCGAACATGGGAATCGTTCAGCAGTTCCTCTCACCCTTTTATAATCGGCGTGAGGACCGGTTCGGAATCGACCCGACAATCGGTCCCGAGGAGACTCCCGGCGTCGGTGTCGCGGTCCTCGAGGCGCTCGGTGAGGCGGTCCGTGACCGGGCTGGCAACGTACCCCTGCTGACGAAGGTCCCCTCCGAACGCCCGACGCTTCCAGGGATCAGTCCCCACCTCTCCGATGACGACGCGGTCGCCGCCTGTGAGCGGCTCGCAGGGGCAGACGGACCGTTCGACGCCGTCGTCCCGGTTCGCACGAGCGTGTTCTGGGACATGAGCGTCGTGCGCGGGAAGTTTCCAGCGTCGGCGTGGCGGGAGGAACGCTTCCGTGACGGCTTTCGCGAAGCGTTCGGGTCGCTGCCTCGGGCAGCCGCCGTCGCAGCCGGCAACTGGGTCGAATCATTCGTTTACGGCCGAGAACCCGGCTGGAACCGCGACCTCTGTCGTCGCGTTCGCAGTCGGATCGACGCGCCCGTGTTGTGTGAGGGTGGGCTCCGTGAGCGGGCACAGCTTGACGACACGCTCGCCCGCGACGCGGACCTCGTCGGAATGGCGCGGCCCTTTTATGCGGAGCCGGAGCTTCCGGCGCGGCTGCTTGGGACCGACGTAGAGCCGGATGTCCGTGCCGTCTGTGCTGACTGTAACAACTGCGCGGTCGCGCAGGCGGCTGGTGAGTCGGGCGTGTGTCGAACACCCGCTGTGCTCCGGGCAGCCGGCGAACTTCGTCGACAGGGAGCGTACGATCGGACCAGCACGACTGCCGGTCGAGACAACGGGTCAGAGAACGGCGATGAGACCGATGCCGGTTTATAAATCGCTCTCGTGAGTCGTGGTATGCGCGAGCGGTTCACCTCTGACTTCGGCGTGTACGCGCTCTCCGGACTGTTCTCGCTTGTCGTGTTCGTCGTCGCGCTCTGGATCCTCTCGACGACGCTTCCCGGCGGACTCGGTGCTCGACGTACCGGCGGATTGGTCGTCGGCTACCTGCTTTTCGTCGGGGTGTACGCGGCCGCGTGGTACATCTACGCCGGAATCGACGCGCGCGAAGAGATTTAAAAAGCGATTAAAAGGCGATAGCAGAACTGTGTGTCGGAACGGCAGCTGTTGCTACCGGAGTTGAATCTCTGGTCCTCGACACGTCGACATGGGCAACGGTTTTCACCGCGCTCTGAGACCGCCGAACCATGACGTGGGAGACGATCGCTCTCGACATTGACGACGACATCGCGACGCTGACGATAGACCGACCCGAGTCGCTTAACGCGCTCACCGTCGAGACGCTGGAGGCGATGGAAGCGGCGCTCGCGGAGGCGGCCGACGCGGGGGTCCGGGCCCTCGTCCTCGCCGGCGCAGGCGACCGGGCGTTCGTCGCTGGCGCGGATATTTCTCACATGGTCGAACTCACGACGCCCGAAGCGCAGGCGTACGCGGAGCTCGGCCACCGAGTCGCAGACACCATCGAGACGTTTCCCGCGCCGGTGATCGCCGCGATCGACGGCTACGCGTTCGGCGGCGGCTCCGAACTCGCGCTCGCAGCGGACCTCCGGGTCGCAAGCGAGGACGCGGTGATCGGACAAACGGAGATCGACATCGGGATCATCCCGGGATGGGGCGGAACCCAGCGACTCTCGCGGCTCGTCGACGACGGAACCGCCCGGCGGATGGTTTTTCTCGGCGAACGACTGGACGCCCATGCGGCCGAGGAGGTCGGGCTCGTCGGCGAGGTCGTTTCTCCCGACGAGTTCGACGATCGGATCGACGAGCTAGCGGGTGAGCTCGCGGCGAAGCCGGCGTTCGCGATGCGTGCCGCAAAGGAAGCGCTCAACGCCGCACACGAGGGATCGGCCGCGACGGGGATGGGGCTCGAACGCCGGGCGTGGTCCGGACTGTTCGGGACCCACGACCAGCGAGAGGGGATGGCCGCGTTCGTTGAGAAGCGCGATCCTGAGTTCGAGTGAATCGCGCCCCAAGTTCGAGTGAATCGCGGCGTCGCGGACGCCGGCGGACCGCCACGCTTTATTAATCCGCCCGAGTACCGGCGACATGGACCAGT
>CAYRWH010000056.1:0-9684 GCA_964427935.1 uncultured Halobellus sp.
GGTCGTCATCAACGACGCTAACGTTGTACGCCTCGATACCCGACGCGATCAGGTCTTCTGCGGCCTGTTCCTCGCTGACGAACTCTTGGTCCGCGAGCTGTTGAAACTCGGCGTATACGTCGTCAGACAGGTTCAACTCGAACGTAGGCATACCAACCAGTTCCGGCCGGACGTTTTTAAGTGTTCCTTCGCCGGTGACTGCCTGACGGGCTTCGTCACCGGATGTGGTGCCAACTTCGTCACCGGATGCGGTGCCGACTCACAGATCGCGCCACGCGCCGAGGAACCGTTGAAGCGCAGTCAGGTGACCGATTACGGCGAACAGCGCGAGCAGCAACGCGACGACCCCGTAGTTGGCGACGAGCGGGTCAGGATAGACGGCAGCGACAACACCGACCAGCCCCATCAGCGCGAGGCGGTCAGCCCGCCCGAGGAGCCCACCGTACTCACGCCCAATGCCGACTGCCTGAATCTGCGTGCCGAGGTACGATGTCATCAACACGCCGGTGACAGCGAGGAAGCCGAGCGCGTACGCGTCGATACCGGCGGTGAAACCCGCGATAACCGCAATGTCGGCGTATCGATCGAGAACGTGATCGAGCAGATCACCGCCGTCCGAGGCGATGTCATGCTCGCGGGCGAGCGCGCCGTCGACGAGGTCGAACCACCCGTTGAGCAGCACCAGCAGTGCTCCGGCGATATAAAAAAGCGGCTCCGCAAGGGCGAACGCGACAGCGGCGAGGACCGCCGCCACGAACGCGAGGAGGCTCACCTGATCCGGTGAGAGACCGAGACGATCGGCTGCGCTCACCCACGGACCGAGCAGTCGATCCGCGACCGATCGGAACTGGTCCAGCGTCACGCAAACCCACCCGTCGCGTTCGTGACGCACGTCAGAGTAGTCGTGTTCACGGTGCGTAACACGCCGGGACGTACGAGCGCCATGCTATGTCGGTCCGACTCTCCCGCTCGCATCATAAATAGTCGGTGAAATCAACTGTTCCGGCGCTGGGTTCCCGGTCGCCCTCGATGGCCGATCGGATTGCGTCGGCGACGGCCGGCGGCTCACGGTCGGTAGTGTCGATCTCGTAGACGTTCTTCATCCCGTGTGTCGAAACCGCCTCCGAGAGCACCACGTCAAGCGCCTCCGATTCGGCGTTCTCAGTCGCCGTCGCAGACGACTCGCCGCGGTCGAGGAGGCGCTGTTCTACGTGGTCGGGATCACACCGTAACACGATAACTCGGTCGACATCGAAGTGGTGGGCGAGATGCGAGTCGAGGATGCCCGACCAGTTACCGAGGTGGTCGGCGACCGCGTCCAGGTCGGCAACGAGTGTGTCGCGCTCGGCGTCGTGGTCGGTCCACAGGTCGTCGTTTCCCGTGATCCGGTCGTTGAGGTGTATCACATCGTACTCGTCGGCGAGCAACGCCGTCGCCGTCGACTTCCCTGTTCCAGGTGTGCCGGTGACGGCGATACGATCTGTGAAGTCGGATTCGCTGGTCGTGGCGGAGTCAGATTCGCTCCCGGCGTCGTCGATCACGCTTCGACACCGAGTTCCAAGTCCGCCAACGTCTCGTTGATCTGCTTGACCGCCTCGCGAGTCTCCTCGCGGGTTCCGGTTGAGATCCGAACACACTCAGGCAGCCCGAATGAGGTACAGTCACGGATGATGACGCCCTCGCGTTTTGCGGCCTCAGCGACCGCGTTCCCGTCGCCCACCCGTGCGAGCACGAAGTTGCCGGCTGACTCGAACGTCTCCGCGTCGAGCTCCTCGTCGATGTACTCGCGGGCCCAGCGGGCTGTCTCGACGGATTTCTCGACGTGTTCCTCGTCGTCGAGCGCGGCCAATGCGGCCCGACACGCCAGCTCGTTCGCCGCAAACGGGGTGTTGACCCGGGCGTATGCGCCGCCCCACGCCTCGGGAACGACGCTGTAGCCGATCCGCAGGCCGGCGAGCCCGTACGCCTTCGAGAACGTCCGAAGGACGGCCACGTCGTCGCGCTCGGCCACGAGTGGGATCGCGCTGTCCACGTCGGAGAACTCCCCGTAGGCTTCGTCGACGACGACGAGCGTCTCCTCGGCGGTCGCGTCCGCGATCGTCCGGATCGCCTCGATCGAGATTGTCGACCCCGAAGGGTTGTGTGGGGAGGTTAGATAGACGATCCGCTCGCCGCCGTACGCACTCAGGACGGTTTCGGCGCTCTGTGCGAACCCGTCCTCGGCGGACAGCGCGTACTTCGAGACGGTCGCGTGATGATACCGTGCCGACATCGCGTAGTACGCGAAGCCGGGCGACGGCACGAGCACATCGTCGTCCGGCTCCAATGCGGCCCGGGAGAGGTAATCTATCGAGCCGTCCGCGCCGGGAGAGACCCATACCTGCTCGGAGTCGACGCCCCACTTCTCGGCGATCCGCGCGGTGAGGTCGGTGTGAGACGATTTCGGGTACTGGTGGACGCGGTCCGCGTGTTCTGTTATTGCCTCGACGGCCGCCGGACTCGGGCCGTGCGGGTTCTCGTTCGAGGAGAGTTTGATAAGCGACGAGGGGTCGATTCCGAGTTCGCGGGCGACCTCCTCGACGCCCCGCCCGGGGACGTACGGCGAGTGGTCCGAGAGATCCCGTGGTTGCATGCGACTTACTGGGCGCGCGCCGGCCTTAAGACTGACCGAAGCGGCCCGCAGCCACAGTCGGCCCGCAATCAGGATTGGTCCGCAGCCACAGTCGGCCCGCAATCACGACCGCTCGAATCGACGTGTCGCCTCCGCGACGACCGCTGGTCGCCCGGTGAGCGTGATAGTGACCCCGTCGCTGGTGTACGCCGCCGCTTCGACGATTCCACGGTCGTACGCCCACGAGAGGGTTGATTCGGTGTGGCTCCCGTTCGGGGCTTGAACCGTCTCGGTCGCTGTAGGCAAGGCGTCTGCTACCGCCTCACGGAGGTCGGCAACCCCAGTTCCGTCGCGAGCGCTGATCGGAACGGGTGAACGGAGGGAGTCGACCACGGCTACGTCGTCTCGACGCGCCTCGTCGACATCCACCTCAGCGGTCTCGACGACTGCCTCGACGGTGTCGATGACGGCTTCGAGCGCCGCCGCGTCGAGGCGATCGGTTTTGTTCAACACGGGGATAACGGGACCGGCCGTCTCCGCCACCGTCGACAGCGACGTCCGCAGTTTTCGACGGAGTGTCTCCCGCTCGTCGCTCCCGTCGGCAACGAGGAGAACACAGTCCGCCTCCCGGGCTGCCTCAATGGTCGCTCGGAACGACCGGAGCGCGTCATGTGGCAGGTCGTCAACGAACCCGACGGTGTCCGTTACGAGCGTCCGTCGGCCGTCCATCGTTGCCTCGTGGGTCGTCGTCGACAACGTCTCGAAGAGGCGGTCGCCGGTCGCGAGGACTGAGTTGAGGTCTTCGTGGCGCGTCTCTTCCGCTTCGTCTTCCTCTCCGTCGATGTCGTCTGCGAGACGCCGGCAGAGTCGCGATTTCCCCGCATTCGTGTACCCGACGACCACAATGAGGTCGAATCCGGCCTCCCGGCGGCGCGCACGGCGTTCGGCCCGGTCGTCTGTGACCGCGTCCAGCGCGCGCTCGGCAGACTCGATCCGGCGCTCGACATCGAGGACGCGGCTGTCACCCTCCGGCCGAAGCCTGATTTCCTCGCTGTCGTCCCGTGCTATTGCCTCCCGTAACCGCGGGAGCTCGTAGCGCAGTCGGGCAAGTTCGAGCTGGAGGTCGGCGGCCCGAGAGCCGGCGGCGTCGGTGAACCGCTCCATGACGAGTCGAGGGCGGTCGATCACCGCGGTTCCCGGCGGCAGTAGCTCTCCCAAGGAGTACGTTTGCCCCGGAGAGAGTTGCCCGTCGTACACCACGGCGTCCGCGTCGCGTTCGGCCACCAGCCGCATCAGGTCCTCGGCCTTCCCGCGGCCGAGTCCGTACGTGGGGTCCTCTCGCCGGCGCTGCGTAATTTCGTCGACAACCGTATAGCCCGTGGCCGCCGCGAGGCCGCGTATCTCTGCCGTGTCCGGCGTCGTGTCCGCGTCGCGGGCGGCGACAATCGCGCGGAGGCCATCCTCCGTCGTCGGGTTCATGGTCCGCCCGTGTTTTTTGTCGTTCGTTCCGTTATCTTCGGCGTTTATTTCGTGTGCTTTGTCGTTTGTTCCGTGTGCTTTGTCGTTTGTTCCGTTATCTTCGGCGTTTGTTTCGTGTGCTTTGTCGTTTGTTCCGTATGCTTCGTCGTTCGTTCGGTCCGATCCCTCGGTGTCCCGTGGGTTCGGTCCCTCGGCATTCGTTCGGTTCGTATCGTCTCGTGACATTCGGTCCGGGTACTCACGTCGACCCGTAGAGGGGGGCGGCCGATCACCGCCGCGTAGTCCCGCGGTTCGGCGGTGGTACGGCTGCCCCAGTGAATGGTCGTCAGCAGTCCTCGCGTGATCCCGGGGCTCGTCGCGCGAGCGGTGTTTGCGGGGAAAAAGGCGGGATCAGAACGAGACGAAAACGGTCTCCATACGCCATGCTACCAGACCAAGCAATATAAGCCTTCACCGGAAACGCGGTGTGTGACCACTCCCCGCGACGTTCTTGGAACCGTGCCGTCCCGCGGAGCCGGTTAGGGTATACGAACGTCGTGTTCAAGCGTTCCGACGCCCTCGATCTCGACCGCAACCGTGTCGCCGTCGGTGAGCGGACCGACCCCGTCAGGCGTCCCGGTAGCGATCACATCGCCCGCTTCGAGCGTCATATACGTCGTTATCTCCTCGATCAATGTCGGCACGTCGAAGGCGAGTTGCGAGCGGTCCCCCGCCTGTTTCCGGTCGCCGTTCACGTAGAGTTCGACGCTCGCGTCGTCCGGGACCTCATCGGGCGTCGCGAGGACCGGTCCGAGCGGGGCGGCGTTGTCGAACGCCTTTCCACGAACCCAGTTCTGCTCACGGTTCTGATCGTCGCGGTTCGAGAGGTCGTTCAGACAGGTGAACCCGGCGACGACGTTCATTGCGTCTGCGGCGTCGACGTCCCTACACGTCTCGCCGATCACGACCGCTAGCTCCGCCTCCCAGTCGAGCCGCTCTTTCCCTGCCGGGAGCGTGACCGTCGAGCCGTGGCTCGCGAGTGCGTTCGGCGCTTTCAGGAACAACAGCGGCCGGTCGGGGATCTCGTTGCCGAGTTCGGCGGCGTGGTCGGCGTAGTTTCGACCGACACAGACGATCTTCGTCGGCTCTGCGGGGGGAAGCACGTCGATCTCGGGGTCGTCGAACGCGTACTCATCGTTCCCAAACGACACCGTGTGGTCGTCGGGGTCGTATGGACCCCTCCGAACCGAGCCGGCCGGATCGCGGAATCGTGCGTGGTACATGTTCGACTCCTCGCAGGGCTCCGCAAAATGACTGCCGGAGTCCCGACGGCCGCTACTCTGACGCCCGATGACGAAGTCGGATCGAGACATCGTTCCCGCCGAGATCGCTCGTGTCGAACGTGAGCTCGCCGCCGAACGTCTCGACGGTCAACTGTGTCAACCAGAGCCCGAGTCCGCTCCCGTGGTGTGTCGGTGTGATCTCCTCGCCGTCCCTAATAACATCTCGTTCGTGCGGTGGAATCCGCGGCCCGTCGTCCTCAATGTGGATGATAACCCACTCGTCCGAGGAGATCCCGTCGTGGCCGTGAGCGTCGGCTTCGGACGCTGTCGGATTCGTTTCAACGGACTCGGTTACGCGTTCGATCCGGACCCGAACTCGTGGCGTGGCACTCGGGTTGTGTTTGATCGCATTATCGACGAGGCTCTCTACCGCGTATCGGAGGCGGCTATCGGCGAGAACCGTCCCTGACCCGGCGACCTCAACCTCGATCGTCGCGTTTGGAGACCGTTTGCGCCGGTCGTCGACAACCGACTGAACCAGCGGTGCCGGAGCGACGTGTGTGTCTTCGTCGGGTCGCTGTTGAAGCACCGTTCTGATCTGTCCCGCCTCGTCGGCAAGCCGTTCGAGTTCGTGTGCCGCGCGCTCCACCGTCGCCGCAGCCTCAACGATTTCCCCGTCAGCGTCTGGGATCGCCGCCAACAGCCGGGTCGTGTGGCCGGCGACGACGTTCGCATTGTTGCGGAGGTTGTGTCGCAGGATCCGGTTGAGAACTTTTAAGCGTCGCTCGTTTCGGGATATCTCCGTGAGATCCGTGTAGACAGCGAATCCGCCGGTTTGGTCGCCGTCAGCGTCGTCTCCGTTAGCACCGTCTCTGTTCCCGCCAGCGTCTCCCTCGCTGCGTTTATTATATGGGACTCCCCGATACAGGAACTCCCGAAGTCCGTGTTTCGTTTTCCGTGTGACCTTTTGATAGTTAATCTCCCCCGACGCGGTGTTCTCGTCGAGTGCCGCCGCTTCCGACCGGTTCCAAGCAGGAACAACCCACTCGTTGAGCGGTTCACCGCGTATCTCATCGGCTGAATAGCCGAACACGTCGACGAACGCACGGTTCGTCTCCCGAACTATCGGCGTCCCGTCAACGAATTCGAACTCGACGACCGCATCCTGTACGTGCTCGATGAGATGCCGATATCGGTCGGTGTCGGCGTCAGCACGTGCCGACTGTGGATCGCCGATCTGAGTCGACCCGTCACGTCGTTCCGGATCGTGGTTCCGTGTCGACCGTGACCCGTCAGTCGATCCCGAAGCGTTCTCACGAGTCATGTCGAGGGGTAACCATTGTAAGTTCGATACGAGCATCGCGAATATAAGCGTGTATCCGATGGAAGGTATTGCGAGGGGACGCACAAAACTGATCGATCGGTAACAAGCGAGCGCAGTCCCCCGAGTCGAACGTCCACGGTCGGAATCGGAACCCGCGATCCGTAGTGTCGACTTTTATTAGCATCCGTCGAGACGTATCGGCCGTACCATGGAACTCACTTGGCACGGCCACTCGACGTGGCACGTCGTCGTCGAGGATACCGAACTGCTGATCGACCCGTACTTCGACAACCCGAAAACCGACGTCGACCCCGAGGAGATCGACCCTGATTACCTCCTCTTGACGCACGGCCATGCCGACCACATCGCCGACGCCGACCGCTACGAGGGCGCGACCGTCGTCGCGACGCCGGAGCTAACGAGCTACGTCCAGGACAATTTCGGTCACGACTCAGCCGTTGGCGGTATGGGAATGAACATCGGTGGCACCGTCGAGTGTGGCGACGCGTGGGTGACGATGGTCCGTGCGGATCACTCGAACGGAATTGAGACCGGCTACGGCACCTCCGCCGGGATGCCCGCCGGCTTCGTCGTCGGCGATAAAAAACCGACACAGGAGTCTGATCCCGACTGTACGACGTTCTACCACGCGGGAGACACCAGCCTAATGTCGGAGATGGTCGACGTGATCGCGCCGTACCTCGAACCGGACGCCGCCGCGCTCCCCGCCGGCGACCACTTCACAATGGGGCCAGCAGGCGCGGGCATCGCCGCCGACTGGGTCGGTGCCGACGTCGTGTTCCCGATGCATTACGACACGTTCCCACCGATCGAGATCGAGACCCAAGAGTTCATCAACGAGGTGAAAGCCGCCGGCGCAAACGCTGAACCCGTCGTTCTGGACGGCGACGAGACGTACGTCCTCGACGGATAGAACTCGGTTACGGCTTCGAGAGGGGGGCGAAGGGGTGTTCGACCCATCCCACTCGGTTTGGAGCCGTGGATACGTCAGGTATAGCAAGCTTTAGGCCGCCGGGAACCGTCCTCGTATACGTCATGTCCGATATCGAAACCACCACCGTTTCAGAGGACGGCTACGCGTGTACCAGTCAGGTCGGCGACTTCGACCTCCAGATCGACGCGACCGACGAGACGGGGCCGAACCCGAACGCGGCGCTCGTCGCGACGTATGCCTCCTGTTTCATTCCCGCGTTCCGCGTCGGCGGGAGCCAGCGCGGCGAAGAGGACCTCGGTAAGCTCCAGATCGACGCGACCGCCGAACTCGACGACGAGGACGACCTCTCCGCTATCGCTTTTGACCTCCACGTTGAGGCCGAACTCGACGACGAACAGGTCAACGAGATCGTCGAGCGCGCGGAGGGTATCTGTCACGTCCACGCGGCGCTGAAAGACGAGCTTCAGGCCGACGTGAGCGTCTACCCCGGCGCGTTCTAAGCACTAACCGCCGGCTACGCTGCTCGATCGTTTATAAACGACGACGCGACCGGTCCATTACACACTCTTTTCGTTGATCACTGTATCGTCTCCGTGTCCGACCTTCGGACCAGTGAGAAGCGGCTCTCACACTCGTTTGACGCCGTCGAACTCGAATTTCGCGCCACCTTCCTCGCTCTCGCGTACCGACACCTCCCAGTCGTGTGCGTCGGCGATCCCGTCAACGATCGCGAGACCGAAGCCCGTTCCGGAGTCGGCAGTCGTGTATCCGCCCTCGAAGACCTTGTCACGCTGCTCTTCCGGGATTCCGGGACCGTCGTCGGCGACGTAGAATCCCCGATCAGTGTCGCCGACGGTCACTGTTACGGGTGGGTGTCCGTGGTCAACCGCGTTCCGAAAGAGGTTCTCAAACAGCTGTCTGAGTCGTCCCCGGTCCGCTTCGATCGTCGAGTCCGTCCCAACGACGAGTTCGAGCGTCTCAACGTCGATGTTGTCGCGGCACTGCCATGCGAGTTCGTCTACCGCGACGGGCTCTAACTCGCCAACTGCCTGTCCCTGTCTCGCAAGTGTTAGGACATCATTTATCAGTCGCTCCATGTCATCTGCCGCGCGTTCGCACCGATCGAGATACGAGAGGTCACCGGTTTCACGTGCGAGCCGCATAAGCCCCGAGAGGACGTTGAGCGGGTTCCGGAGGTCATGAGAGACGATGCTTGCGAACTCGTCGAGCCGCTCATTCTCCCGTTCGATGCGGCGCTGGTACGATCGTCGGTCGGTGATATCGCGGCTGCTTTCGAGGAACCGGTCTTCGCCGTTGACATCGATCCGGCGGACGTGGACTTCGACCGGAAACTCCGATCCGTCTGCCCGTCGATACGTCGTTTCCATGCGAGTCGTTTCGTCGATGCCAAGGTCTGCCCACCGCTCGGCGGCGTCGGACGGCTCGATCCCGGCGTCTATATCGGTGAGTGACATCCCAATCAACTCGTTCTGATCGTAGCCGAGTTCGCGGTACAGCGACCGGTTCGCCTCGACGATCTCGCCGTTTGCGTCGTGGATAGTCATCATATCGGGGGATCGCTCGAACAGAGCCTCTAGCCGTGCTGACGTGCGTTCGAGCGCCGTCTGGCGACGCTGCGCCTCCGTCACGTCTCGCGAAATCCCAAGAACGGCGTCGAAGGACCCGTCAACCGTGATCGGACTCAACCGATAGTCGATGATTGCCTCCCGGTCGGGAAGCGCAATCTCGGTCGTGTCTGCGAGGACATCTCGGTCACCCGCAACGAGTTCCGCGAACGGGTCCCCGTCGTTGGACTCGCGGATATGATTCACCAACCGACTCTCCGAACCGAGCAGCGCCTCTCGTTCGACGCCGTACGCCTCCGCGAGATAGTCGTTTACAAAGACGAACCGTCCCTCCTCGTCGTACAGGCAGACCGACTCCGGCATCGCTTCCACCATGCGACGATAGCGTTCGAGGTCGCGTCGGCGCTCCTTCCGCTCGGTCACGTCTATGTGGATCCCCACCGCCCGCAACGGCTCTCCGTCCGAGC